>DASSNZ010000114.1:0-8103 GCA_035701135.1 Verrucomicrobiia bacterium | reverse complement strand
TAAGAGACGACGTTCATGTTGTAAGGACCGTTGCGGCAGTCCGGGCAATCGTCCGCATCGCCGTTGCAGGAAAACTGCGGATACGCCGCCAGCGCCGCCGTCGAATGCCCAGGCATTTCGATTTCGGGAACAATCGTGATGTGCCGCGCGGCCGCGTATGCCACGATTTCGCGAATATCATCCTGCGTGTAAAATCCGCCATAACGTCCGTCAGGCCCGTAAGCCGTCGTGCTTTTTGGATTCAGTCCGAAACCGACGCCCGAACGCCACGCGCCGAATTCGGTGAGCTTCGGATATTTTTTGATTTGAATCCGCCAGCCCTGGTCGTCGGTCAAATGCCAGTGGAACGTGTTCAACTTGTGCAGCGCCATCGCATCGAGGATTGTTTCCACTTCCGATTTGTTGAAAAAGTGACGGGCCACATCGAGCATCAATCCGCGCCATTTGAATCGCGGCCAATCCTCGATTTGCGCGCAGGGCACTTGCCATTTCACATGCTTCACGGTATTGGTGGAAAAAATTTCCGGCGGCAATAATTGAAGCAATGTTTGCGCGCCGTAAAATAATCCGGCCTGCGTGGACGCGCGAATTACGACGCCGTTTCGCGTCACGCTCAGCGAATAACCTTCCGTGCCCGGATTCGTGTTCGCATTTTCGGTGCTGAACAAAATCGCATTTTTGATTTTCGCGTCGGAACTCAAAACGTCCGCGCCGGCGAAAGGAAAACCTGTGGACTTGCGAAGTTTTTCCGCCAGAAAATTCGCTGTTTCGCGCGAGGCATCCGAATCCACAAGAATCCGCGTCTTGCGCGTCAATTTGAACGCGCCGGATTGCAATTCCATTTTTTGCGGCAACGGAATAATTGCCGGTTCTTCCGCGGCGGGCGCGGAACCGATCATGGTTATTCCGAGAAAGATTGCGACGAGTGCGATTTTCATTTTTCGTAGTGCCATTGGGAAAACCCGAACAGCGCGTGCCTGGATTTTATTTCGCAAAAATTTCCGCCGGATTGTCTTTGATTCCGACCTGGCGTCCGCCGTCGAAAAGATTTTTCGCGCGGCCCTTTTTCCATTGCCGCGCTTTGTAAAGAGTCGCCAGTTGAAAATCCGGCGCAACACCACCCTGGCCGCCGACCCGTTCCGCGCCGCGCCGCACGTTGTCCTGCATCCACGCCGGCAGCCGCAGATGATACGGATTGCGCTTCACTTCACCGACGTGGAATGACAGCGCCGCGATCAAATCCGCCGCGTCGTTCACGCTCGATTCCACCATCAGATTTGGCGATGCCATCGAGGCCCAGAATTCGGTTTCGACGAGCGCGCATTGAAAATTTTCCGGCAATGTTTTCAGCGCGTCCATGATCAGAAAATGCGTTCCAACATGCGCGCTGTTTCCATCGTGTTCATGAGGAAAGAAAATCACGCGCGGCGAATGTTTCGCGAGCAGTTCGGCAATGACTTTTGTCGCATCGTTCCAACGCGCCGGATCGTTGGCGCGCGTTTCCGGGCGAATTTTTTCCAATCCGTTCGGCGCGGTCATTTCCAGTTCAAAGCCCAGCCAGTCGCACGCATTTTTCAATTCCGCCAACCGGAATTGCCGCCGTTCCGTGTTGCTGCCCAATGTGACCGCGACATTGATGACGCGCCATTTCGCCTGGCGCAATAAACGCAACGCGAGTCCGCCAATGATGCATTCATCGTCGGGGTGCGGAGAAAAAATCAAGGCGACCGGCGCGTTGAACGGCGGCGCGGAATGGCCGCGTGGCGGAAATCCGCCGAGCGGCAAATTTTTTCCTTCAGCGACCAGGCGAACGAAATCAGAAACGAAATTTTGATATGGATTCATGGATTGCCGACGTGCGCAAGGGTTCAATTTGCGTGCCGCGTTTGCAACTCTCATTTCGGGGATTTTTAAATCGAGGCATTCAACGCAATCCGCCAGAAAGCCGGGCCGAAAACGGATTTCCAGAACCGCGCCGGAATTTGTTTTTCAAAAGGTCCGAAACTCGTCGTGCTTTTTGCGCTTCGCGTCCTTGCGTCGAAAATGTCAGGCAAATTCATTTCGACAAAGAAACGTTCGCACCTGAATTTCCCGCGCCTGAATCGCCAGCGCGCCGGCGAATCCCGGAGCGGGCGCGAGATCGCGCAAGATCCATTGTTTCGCTTTTTCCGAATCGCCATTCACGGCAATCAGTTGCGCCGGTTCGCCGGGTAAAAACGAAACTTCCACGAGATTCAGCGAGCGCGTGATGCCTTCGCCCGTCGCTTTCAGAATCGCCTCCTTTCGCGTCCACAGATTGAAAAACGCGGCCGGTTTTTCTTCGTCGGAAAGTTTCCGGAACAATTCATTTTCGCGCGCGCAAAAAAAACGGGCGACAAGTTCATCCATGTTTTTTATCGCGCGAACGCGCTCGATGTCCACGCCGATTTCGCCGGCGCGTGTGATTGCGAAAAGCGCCGCGTTTTCCGAATGCGCTAGATTGAACTGAAATCCCGATTTCGAAAATTCGCCCGAGAGTTCCGGTTTTCCTTGCGCCGAGTAATCGAATTCCAGTTTCGCCGGCTCGCAATTCAAATAAAACCCTAACATTTTGCGGAGCAATCCGCGGCCCGCGATGAAACGGTTTCGAAGAACATCGAATTTGAATCGCCGCGCGCGTTCTTTTTCGGACGCGCAAAGAAAAACGGAAAATTTCTCCAAAGTTTCCGGCGAAATTTCCAGCGAAGCCGCCCGGACATGGACTTCGCCCGCTTCAAGCCGCGGGTCATCCGGCGGTTCCGGCCAGGCGCAGTTTTCAATGGACGAATTCAATGCGATTGGAATGGAAAAAATGTGTCAGACAAAGCGATGCGGTTGAAATGGGGAGCGCGCCCGCCCCGGGCGCAATCCGCCGCGCCATCGCGGCTGATTTTGTGGCGTGGAATCATCGAACCGTTTGGTATTGAATTGCGCCGCGACGTTCGGCGCGAGCGCGCGCCGAACCGCAGCCGAAGGCGACTGCGCTTCCCGGGAAAAGAACTGAACCGTTCCGACCTGGCATTGTGAGCGAAACGATTTTCCGCCGTTTTCACTTTAATTAAATCGCGGCCAGATGCGTTTGTAGGCCGCGACCCAACTTTGCCAATCCGTATCCGGCGTGCGCAACTGCTTTTGCAAATGGCGTTTCAATCGCAAATCCCGGATCGGTTCCTCCCAAAGCAGAAGCGGGAGCGCGTTCAGCAGCCGCTCGCGCGGATAACGCCAGGCCAATCGCTCGAACGCGCCGCGCGCGCCGAACGTCCGGACATTCAGCAAAATATTTCGCGCCGCGAAATTTCCGGGGCATTTCTCGAGCGCGGCCAGCGCATATTCGCGCGCGGAGGGAAACGGCCGGTTCAGCCGCCGCGCTTCCAGCCACAGCCAGACCTGTCGCGCAAGATTTGAAATTTCCGCGTGTTCCAACCGGAATTTTTCGGCGGATTTTGAAACGCGCTGCGGATGCAATTTGAATTCCACTCCGTCCGCGTGGCATCGCTCGACTTCCGCCAGCCAGGGCAGCGATTCCGATTTCGCGATTGCGCCAAACCGCTCGCGCCGTTCCAGGCAATTCCAGTGATATTTCTGAAATGCCGTGAGGACCACATCGCCCAGCGCCAACCGGGCTTTCGCGAGATTGCGTCCGATAAAATCGCATTGCTCCGACGAAAGTTTTTCGTTCAGCAGCATTTCCTTCGCGAGCAGCAATCCGGTGCAGCGATTGAACAACAGCCGCGTCGCGGCGTGAATGGGAATTTTCCCGGCGTCGCGATGCGTCGCGCAATCGGAAAAAATATTTTCGCCGCCCGCTAGAACGCGATGACCGGAAACCAGATCGTAACTGAACATCGTCACCGGACTTCGGCGCAATCGCGGCAGCGAATCCACCTTGAACTCGACGTGCAATCCCGCTTCGGGCGAAAGCCGTTCGCCGAGTTTTTCCAGTTCCTTTCGATAGCGACGCTCGTTGAGCAAACGATTGCCGCGCGTGAAAACATAAAATTCCAGATCGTTGTAAGGCAGATCGCCGGAATCGGTTTTCAACACGCCGCCCTGGCCGCGTCCGTAGCCGCCGCCGAGAACCAGAGCTTCGAGCCGACCCGGCGCGACGAGCGATTCCACCGCCGCGCGAACGGTTTCGCACGTGGCCGCAAGATGCGTTTCCAGAGCGTCGTCGCCGTCCATCGTGAAACGCGCCGTTCCGGAAATTTCCGCGCGCGCCGGCGGATTTCCGTTTTGCCGCGCGGATTTTTTTCCGCCGGAAACACCCGGCGTTTCTGTCGTTCGGCCGCTCATGAGCCGGCCGCGTTCCGGTAAAATTGCCAGCCGTCGCGAAATCCCGTGAGCTTCGCGCGCCGTTGCTCCCAGCGAATCCGCATCGCGTGCGGCCATTCGCGCAACCGCCGGGTGCGAAGGCAAAATTTCAAATCGCGCCGCGCGTCATTCATCCAGCCGAGCAAAACAGTCCGCGCCCAGCGAATTTCCCTTGGCTCGCGCGTCCAGACCGCGGCGAGCGCGCGGGCTTCGCCGAAGCTGCGTTTGTAAGCCTGTTGCGGCGTGTAATTATGCGAGTGCATCACGACCGATTCGGGAACGAAAACGACCTCGTAATTTTCCGCGCGGCACCAGCGCGTGTATTCGTCGTCTTCCGAGTATTGCATTTTTTCCAGAAACCCGCGCCGCGACCAGATGTCCTTGCGAAGTCCGCTGCTGACCATGCTGAAAAAATGGTCCCATCGCGCCGTCTCGCGGTTCGGCCCGAAGCAACGTTCGTAATCGTGCGCGAAAACGGCGCGGCAATCGGGGCGCGGAATTTGTTTTCCGAAAACCGCCGCCACGCGAGGCGATTGCAACGCGTCGAAAAGCGGCGCGAGCCAATGCGCCCCCTGCGGCGTCGCGTCCGCGTTCAAAAAAATTCCAAATTCCGCCCGCGCGAGTTTCATTCCGAGATTGATCACGCGGCTGGGATTGTAATCCTCATGCCGGATCTGCACGAAGCATCGCGGATTCGCTTTTTGAATCAGTTCGACCGATCCGTCGGTGGAACCGGAATCAATGACAATCAATTCCCAATTTTTAAAATCCTGCGCCCGGACTGCCGGCAACGTGTCGCGCAACGCCCAGCCTTCGTTGAACGACCGGATGATGATGCTGACAAGCGGCTCGGGCATAACGCGCATTTACCGTTGGCTCGCGATGGTTTGCGTCTCCGCAGGAACCGGCAGCGTCATCGCATTTTCGCTCGCGGCGAATTCCGCGTCGCGAATCATCAGATTGAAAATGTCCGGAATCGCCGTGACATCGTCCGGAATTTCCGCCTGGTTCGTGCAAAGCATCGCGAAGCTGTGTTTGTCGTTCGGATGATAACCGTGCATTCCGCGAATCGGACGCTCGCCCATGTGACTCGGCACAATCAAAACGCCTTCATTCGCCAGAAAAATCAGTTCGCCGAAATAACCATCCGAAAACCACGCGCGCAGGCGCTTCAATTCCGATTCGGAAAGAACGCGGCCTTCGGGAATCTGCTCCAGCGCCGAAGTGATTTCGTTTCGCGCGCGTTCGTTGAAAAACCAGAATCGCGCCATCGTGGAATCATAAACCGCCGCGTAATCCTCTCCGAAACGCAACGGCAGCGGCTCGATTTTCGATTTCAAATCCAGCAATTCGTCGCAGTTCGCCATGCCGTGATCGCTGAAAACGTAAAGGCGCGTTTCGTCGTAATGCTCGCCCGCGACGGACATCAATCTGGAAATCCAGTTTTCGTACGCGCGCAGTTTTGCCGGAACCTCGTCCGATTGATTTCCCACGCGATGCAGCAGGCCGTCCAGTCCCGGCCAGTAAAGAAACGCAAAATCAATCCGTTCGGAACGAATATCCGCGAGCAGCGCGTCCAGGTTGGCCTCCTCGGATTTCTCCGGCGCGCTGACGTGATAACGAATCCGGCGCTGCTGGAGAAAATCGAAAATGTTAGGCCCGCGATTCATTCCGCCGGGTTGCAGCGGACTTTTTTTCTCCGAAAAATCGTAGAGCGAAATGTATTTGAACGGAATGTTGTAAAGATCGAAGTAGCCGCGAAAGCCGAGTTGAACTTTGACAAATCGGGAAAGCCAGCGCCGGAAAATGCGCCGGCCGGTAATCGCCTCGGGCAGCCAACGCAGCGGGCGAAGCGATTTGAACGGCGAACGTTCCGGATCATAAACGAAATAACACCAGTTGCGATGTTCGTCCGGCCAGCGGCCGGAAAGAATCGAAGGCACGCACGCCGAACTGTAGCCGAAAACGGATTCGAGCCGCCTGCGGTTCGGCGCGAATTCGCGGACAAATGGATCGTCGCGAATGATTTCCCATCCGCAGGCATCAACGAAAACAAACAAAGGCAACACTCGTTTCATTTCAATACGGACCGCGTGCCGTCCGCTCCTTTCAATGCAACACTTCGCGGCCCAAAACGAAATCGGGTGAAGTCCCCACGATGCGAAAATCCGAATGCCGGAATTCCGAAAACCGAAAGAAGCCCGAATGCCGAATCGCCCCGGCAAGCTGCCGCCGGAAGCGCCGCGCCGCGTTTTGTTCAGGTTCGCGTCAAAGTCGGGCCGTTGTGCCGCGCCCGATTCTCCTTCGGATTTCGCGTTTCGGATTTCACCGCACCTTTTCCCGGCCGTCATTTTCCGCTCCGGGTTTCGCAAATGATCTTGATCTTTCCCGCGCGCTGATGGATCGATCCGACCCGTGCCGCGCAAAAAGAAATCAGCGAAATCTCCCGTCAAATATCCCGAAGCCATCGAGACCATCAATCCTCTCGACGGCCTCGTCCTGCGCGACGAACCAATTTCCACCGCGGAGACGCCGATGCGCGGAGCAGAAGGAAAGACAGGATTAACAGAATTAACCGGATTAAAAAATCTTTCAGAAGAGAATCCTGATAATCCTGTTCATTCTGTCTCAAACTCCCCGCGTCTTTCCCCAGCCTACTCCGACGCCCAACACGGCATTTACCTCTACCAAAACAACTGCCTCGCCGTCCTCGACGCCATCGCTGCGAAATATCCCGAAGGCCGGTTCGACATGATATTTGCCGACCCGCCCTATTTCCTTTCCAACGGCGGCATCACCTGTCACGCCGGCAAAATGGTGTCCGTCCACAAAGGCGATTGGGACAAGTCACAAGGACCCGAACTCAACCACGAATTCAATCGCGCATGGCTGGAACGCTGCCGAAACGTCCTCAAACCCAACGGCACCATCTGGGTCAGCGGCACGCATCACGTGATTTTCTCCGTCGGATTCGCCATGCAACAACTCGGATTCAAGATTCTCAACGACATCGCATGGGAGAAACCAAATCCGCCGCCGAACCTCAGTTGCCGTTACTTCACGCACAGCACCGAAACGATTCTTTGGGCGGCGAAAAGCGAGAAAAGCAAACACGTCTTCAACTACGCCGAGATGCGCAAAGTCACCGGCAAACAGATGAAAACCGTCTGGCGCAGCGGCGGAGGGATGAATGGATTGGTGGATGAACGGATAAATGAAAAGAACACCGATGCCCAATCCACCAATCCAAATATCCACTCATCCAATAATCCGACGACGCAAGATACAGATGCGCTTTCTCCAATCTGGACAATGCAAGCTCCCGGACGCGCGGAGAAAGAGCACGGCAAACATCCCACGCAAAAGCCGGTGGCATTGGTGCAACGCTGCATTGAAGCCTCCACGCACAAAGGCGATTGGGTGCTCGACCCGTTTCTCGGCGGCGGCACCACGGCCATCGCCGCCCTGCGCGCCGGACGCCATTTCGTCGGCATCGAACTCGACGCCGCGCATGTGCAACTGGCGGCGAAACGTTCCGACCGCGAAATCATCGAAATCATTTTGCGAACCTTGCGTGTGCGAGTGGAAATCAACGTTTTCACTCAACCCTCAATTTTCCCCTCTCAACCGTCTTTTGATCTTGATCTGTTTGGCAATGCGATCAATGGATCACGCGACATGGCGGAAAAACCGGCAACGCGAACCGAGCGCATTTTTCACGAGACGAAATTCGTGTTTCTCTCCTGCGCGCAAGTGAGCGAAGCCGCCGTGGTT
>DASSNZ010000113.1:0-3296 GCA_035701135.1 Verrucomicrobiia bacterium | reverse complement strand
GAAGGCGACGCGATTATTTTGCTCGGCGAAATTGTTGACAAAAACGATCCGCTGCTCGGTCTGGGCGGCAGCGCGTATTTGCAAGTGGTTCACGGGAAAAAAACGGGAACGCCGCCGCGCTGCGATCTGGAGAAAGAACGGGAACTTCACACCGCTTTGCGCTCGCTGATTTATTCCGGCGCGGTGAAAAGCGCGCACGATTGCAGCGAAGGCGGACTCGCCGTGGCGCTGGCGGAGAGTTGCATTTCGCAACTCGTCGGGCGCGACACGCCGCGATTAATCGGCGCGGATGTGGATTTGTCGCAATGTGTCGCCGGTAGCCTGGTCGCAGATCAGGACAAGAATTCAGGAAACGAGAACTGCCGACAGGATGCCGGCAGCACTTTACGGCGTGACGCTCTGCTTTTCGGCGAGACGCAGGGACGGATTATTATTTCCGCATCGGCGGTCAACGCCGGGAAAGTTCTGGCGCAGGCGAAGATTCTTGGAATTCCGGCGGTGCGGATTGGAACGGTCGGCGGGTCGGCATTGCAAATCAAGTGCGGTGAGGACACTTTGTGTGGCGATTTGCGCGAGTTGCACGATCTCTGGTGGAATTCCATTGCGCGCGTGATGAACAGTTGACCTGCTTGTGTCACCGATCACTCATTTGATTGGAAGTTGGATCGTAGCAGCGGTCACAACCAATTCTCCACGTGATCGCAAGCTTGTTACTCTTTCGGGTGTAATTCCTGATGCCGATGGACTTGGGCTCATTGTGGACGTGGCGAAATCCATTATCACCGGCAAAGAGAATACGTTTCATTATTATCAGCAATATCATCATTATCTTATGCACGGCTGGCCCGGTGCGATCGTCGTAGCCGCGCTATCCGCCTGTTTTGCCCGACAGAAATGGCGAGTCGCAATGTTGTGTCTGCTGGTATTTCATTTGCATTTATTATGTGATTTGATCGGGTCACGCGGACCAACGCCCGGAGATATTTGGCCGATAGCGTACAGCGAGCCGCTGTTTCGATATCCGATCTGGTTTTGGAAAGGACAATGGAAGTTGGACGGCTGGCAGAATCAGATCATTTTCGTGACACTATTTGCATCCTCACTTTGGATGGCGGTGAAAAGAGGATACTCTTTCGTTGAAATTTTCGGCAGCCGATTGGATTCGGTAATTGTAAATGTGCTTAGAAAATGGCGAACGAATCTTTGCGCAAAGAAAAGTTTGAGTTAAGCTTTGCCGGGTTGCCAAAATGAAAGCGACTCGTTCCACGGCTTGTCCGCGGAAATCTATGCAGAATTATCCCAGGCATTATTGCGGTGTCTTCGGCGTTTTTGGTCATCCCAACGCCGCGGAGTTGACTTACTACGGACTTTACGCGCTGCAACATCGCGGCCAGGAAAGCGCCGGAATTGTGACCAGCGATGGAAGGCAATTCCGCAAGCACGTCGGAATGGGACTTGTCCCGCAGATTTTCGACGGAGAAATCCTGAACGGTCTTACGGGAAACATGGCTGTGGGCCACACGCGTTATTCCACGACCGGCTCCTCGCATTTGCGCAATGCCCAGCCGCTCACGGTGGATTGCGCGCGCGGACAAATCGCCATCGCGCACAACGGAAATCTGACCAATGCCGCGCGGCTCCGCGAGGATCTCGAAGCGCAAGGTTCCATTTTCCAAACCACCGTTGACAGCGAAATCATTTTGCATTTGATGGCGCGGCCGCATTTCAACGGCAGCGGCAATCACCTGATCCAGACGCTGCGCCAGATCGAAGGCGCGTTCTCGCTCGTTATCATGACCGAGCAGGAATTGATCGGTGTGCGCGATCCGCATGGGTTTCGTCCGTTGTGCATTGGAGAACTGGACGGCGCGTATGTGCTGTCGAGCGAAACCTGCGCGCTGGATTTGATCCACGCGAAATTTATCCGCGACGTCGAACCCGGCGAAATTGTCATTATCAACAAGGACGGTCTGACCAGCGTGCAGGCGTTTCCCGAGCAGGAACGGCGCGCGTTCTGCATTTTTGAATACGTTTATTTTGCGCGGCCCGACAGCACGATTGCGAATCGGAACGTTTACAAAGTCCGCGTGGAAATGGGCCGCGAACTGGCGCGGGAATTTCCAGTCGAAGCGGATGTCGTGGTTCCCGTTCCCGACAGCGGGAATTGCGCGGCGCTGGGTTATTCGTTGGAATCCGGCATTCCGTTTGAAATGGCGTTCGTGCGAAATCACTATGTCGGACGCAGTTTTCTCCAGCCTTCACAGTTGATTCGGGATTTCGCCGTGCGCGTGAAGCTGAATCTCATCGGCGAACTGGTCAAAGGCAAACGCGTGATTGTCGTGGACGATTCCATCGTGCGCGGCACGACCTGCAAAACGCGCGTGAACAATCTCAAGGAAGCCGGCGCGAAGGAAGTTCACGTGCTGGTCAGTTGTCCGCCGCACATGAATCCGTGCGTGTATGGAATTGATTTTCCCGACCGCAGCAAATTGATGGCGGCGAATTATTCGCTCGAACAGATCCGCAAATATCTGAACGCCGATTCGCTGCATTATCTTTCGCAGGAAGGACTGGTCAAAGCGACGGGCCTGCCGAAAAAATCTTTTTGCATGGCGTGTTACGACGGCAATTATCCGGTGCCGTACGATCCCGCGACGGACAAGCACATTATCGAACGGCGCAACAATCGCGTCGCCAGCCTCGCCGAATCGCTCGGGAAAGAACGCGCGCAAATCCGATTGTTCTGATTTGCGTTTCCGGATTTTCGCGTTCTCTTGACCGGCTTGCGCGCGCTGTTACACTCGGTTCGATTTCAAATGAGATTTTTCTCCGCGATTCTGGTTGTCGGGATTTTTGCAGGCCTGGAATTCAATGTCCGGGCGCAACTCGCCGACGCCATCGAAGTCGTGGTTCACGATTCCATTGTCACCTCGGAGCAGGTGCAGGATTCAATCGCTCCGCTCGTGCCGGATTTGCGCAGGCAATTCGCCGGCGACCCGGCCGGTTTCCAAAAGAAAATTGACGATCTGCGCGACGAGAATACCCAGACGCTGGTGGACAACGAACTGATTCTTCACGAATACGAATCCGGCGGATACAAGCTTCCCGAAAGTTTCGTTGATAATTACGTGCAGGAACGCATTCAAAACCGTTACGGAAATCGCGCGACGTTCATCCGGAGCCTGCATTCCGAAGGCATTACCTATGAGAAATTCCGCCAGCGGATGCGCGATCAACTCATCATCGAACAGATGCGGATCAAAAACGTTTCGCAGGCCATTCTGATTTCTCCGCAC
>DASSNZ010000112.1:0-3596 GCA_035701135.1 Verrucomicrobiia bacterium | reverse complement strand
CCGTTTCTGACCATTGGAAAGGGAGTGAACGCGGTGGGCAATGGCGGCCAGCTTTACATTCGCGGCGGCGTTTACGCGCTTAGCAGTAAATTAAGGTTGAGCAACATCGCCAGTTCTACAAACCGCATCCGCATCTGGGCGTATCCCGGCGAACAAGTTGTGATTGATTCCACCGGCAATTCCTCCGATGGCATCAGCGTGAGCGGCGACGGCTATTATCTCAAAGGCCTCACGGTCGCGCACGCCGGCCACAACGGCATCAATATTTCCGGCGCATCAAACATCGTCGAACTTTGCACCACCTGTTCCAACGCGAATACCGGCCTGCACATCACCGGCGATTTGAGCACAAGTTACAATTTAATTCTGAACTGCGATTCGTTTCACAATTACGACGCGGCAACACACGGTCAGAATGCCGATGGTTTTTCGGCGAAATGGGTTTTCGGACCGGGAAATGTCTTCAGCGGATGCCGTGCCTGGGAAAATGCCGACGACGGCTGGGACTTGTGGATGGGAACCAACACCGTTGTCATTACCAACTGCTGGGCCATTCGCAACGGAACAAATGTCTTTGGCGATCCGGCGTGGGAGGGAAACGGCAACGGTTTCAAACTCGGCGGAAATTACGTCGGCACACCGCACCGCCTGGTGCGTTCCCTCGCCGTCCTGAACATGGCCAATGGCGTTGACCAGAATAATAATCTGGCGGGACAAACGCTCGATAACAACACGGCGTGGGCCAATCGTTCGCGGAATTTCAGCATGGCCCACGGCGTGAACACCACGCCGCACGTCGTGCGCAACAACATTTCCTTCGGCGGCGGCAGCGGTGATTCGTTCACATCGGGAACCCTGAGCACGAACAACAGTTGGCAGGTGCTTTCACCGGGACCAAATGCGGCGGATTTTCAAAGTCTGGATTATTCCGCGCTTACCGGTTCGCGCCAGGCCGATGGAAGTCTTCCCGACCTGCCATTTCTGAAACCGGTTCCCAACGGTCGTTTGGTGGATAAAGGCGTGAACACGGGCGATCCGTTTAAAGGCACCGCGCCGGATCTCGGAGCATTTGAAGTGCAGTGAGCAATTTTGCCAAATGCACGGTTTACTCCAAAATGGTCATGCCGAAGAAAATGGTGAATTGATTGCGGGTTGAAGATTAATAATCATGCAATTGTTCTAAAAAATTTGTACAATAAATAATGTGCTCTTTCAAAAGTGCAACCGACTGGTCGAGGTTTGCTTGTTCAAGCAAATCCCAATGAGAAAATGAAAGCCCCATTATTTGCTCGTAATTCAATCCGAACCAAAATTT
Organism: Verrucomicrobiia bacterium; assembly: GCA_035701135.1. Taxonomy (GTDB): domain Bacteria; phylum Verrucomicrobiota; class Verrucomicrobiia; order Limisphaerales; family DASXHY01; genus DASXHY01. The sequence goes on along the minus strand of DASSNZ010000112.1, from coordinate 2,281 downwards.
GCCACGTTCTTGGTTTTGAATTTTGACGCCATACTCAAGCTGGTAAAATCGGTGAGAGTAATTGACAGCTATTGAAACCATCTTACCTCGCAATTCTCCTTCATAAATCCAATCTTCAATTGGATGCTTAATCTCCAGTGAAGAAATAATTTGATCGAGTCCGAGTTTTACTACTCTGCGAATTTCCGCTGATTTAACTGGCTTGATGGCCTCAATCCACCGTCTGATGTCGTCAGTCACGAGGGCGGCGGTTCTGGATTCAGGCTCCAGTTTCGCTACTCCAAGCAGTAATCTTAGCTCCCGAATAGGCACGTATTTCCAGTCCCACATTTGCACCATCGCTTCACGATACTTTTTAAAAGCAACATTTCCATTTTGGTGAGCATTTTGAACTTCCGACGGGAAAAATCTGGCGAGGGCATGTTCTGATAACGCTCCAGCCAAAGCATCTTTATCCAGTTCCTTCAAACTGGAAAAATAATCCACAAACTGACGAACATGAGTGCTCGGAATTAAGCGGAGTTGAGAAAAGTTATTTGTGCGCTCGCGCTCAAATTCGATACGCAATAAGTTCAAAACTGATTTCTGCTTTTCTGTTAATGCCATGAAAACTTACTTTTCCGCACCGGCCAGAATCGTCTGGAAATGCGGCGGTTGTTCTTCGCGCGCGACGATGCTGATTTCGATTTTCTTGAAACCGGCGTCGTCCAGCCAGCGATGCAAATCGCTTTCGGCAAATCCCAGCCACCGGTCGCCGTAAAGTTTCCGCGCGTCCTCAAACTGATGCTTAAGCAAATCCAGAATCAAAACCTGCCCGCCGGATTTTAAAATTTTGTGCGCGGCGGAAATCGCATCGGCGGGAATTTCCGCATGATGCAACGCCTGGCTTAAAATCACAACGTCCACGCTGCCTGATTCCACGGGCGGGTTTTGCAGATCGCCGAGTCGGAATTCCAAGTTTTTCAGGTGATTCTTTTTTGCTTTGGCTTTTCCGAATTCGACGATTTTTTCCGAGTTGTCCACAGCAATGACTTTTTTGCAGCGGCGCGCGAGCAGTTCGCTGAGCAGACCTTCGCCCGCGCCGAGATCGGCGACGACCAGCGGCGGCAAAATTCTCAGGAGCAAATGCCCAAACGCCTGCCACGAACGGCCCGGACCATAAACGCGATCAAAACGCCCGGCGATCTGGTTGAAATAAACCTGCGCCTGTTCGCGACGCCGATTCAGGATTCGCTTGAGATTGATCTGGTCGGCCTCGCGTTCGGGAAGTTCCTTAGCGCCGCGAATGGCGAGTTGGATAAATTCGCGCGTATCGCCCGAAGCGTGCGGGTCCAACTTGTAAAATGTGCGTTTGCCTTCGCGCCGGGACCGCACCAGTTCGCAATCCGACAACAGCCCGAGATGCGTCGAGATGCGCGATTGTCCGAGCCGCGTGATTTCCTGAAGTTCGGCGACGGAAAGCTCGTCCTTTTCCAACAGCGCGACAATGCGCAGGCGTGTCGGATCGGAAAGCGCGCGGAGAGATTTTAACGTGGAGGACATGATTATTTCCTTAATCGCGTTCAACAGCAAAAGTAACGTCGAATTTGTTTCGTTCTTTTAAAGGAACTTTAACGCCTCTGGGTGGTTGTTCTTTTCCTCCATCATCTTCCAAATCGGGACCTATACTGTAAACTATGTAGCCGTGCGCCAGCTTTTTGTATCTTAATGGTTTGCCATCAAACGGATCGAGTGGCATTGCAGAAACCAATGACGGAATGAGATCATTCAATGAATCCGGAATTTTTCCTTCGTGACCAAGCCTCCAACGCTCAATTGCAACCGCTGTCGCGGCAGTTCTCAAATTGGCTCGTAATAAGGCGTCCCGATCGGCTGCGCGGGAAATGTCCGGTAAAAGTATACTCGAAAAAATATAAAAACCCTTTTTTGCCTCTGTCTCTAATTGAGCTGTTTCGTTTGTAAAAGATAACGAAGCTGGCGGCATAGTTTGGAGTATCAGAATATTTGTTTCCATCGCTCGAAGAAAAAAATTTCGATCTCGTTCAAAAAATCCCAGAAACCTCCAGCCGATTCCAGGATTACGACTTGGCAACTCGGTTTTCTCTTCATCGTTGCTTCCTTGATTTGCAATTGTGATGAGTTTTCTTACATCATCCTGAGCCAATCGCATCACTTCCCCATTAAGGGCGCGCTCTCCAATAAGCGCCATCGCAAAACGGTCTGTCGCTTCGGCACGCGTAAGTTCCCGCTGAACTTCAGCAAGCATGTTTTCAGTCGGATG
>DASSNZ010000111.1:0-19510 GCA_035701135.1 Verrucomicrobiia bacterium | reverse complement strand
ACGATGAGCCGACGGAGCTTGGCCGGGTCCTGAATTTTATTCTGCGCCTTGCGAAAAATAATCCCGAGCATTCCCTTGCGTTTGCCGAGTTCTTCGAGCGTGTGACGATAATGCGTTTCCAGATCATCGCCATCGAGCGCCAGCAAACTGGGCCAGGCGAATTCCTTGGGCACGGCGCTGGGCTTGTTGAACGGCGGCTTCGACTGCTCGTCCGCCATTTTTAAGAACAGCAGAAACGTCAACTGCTCCACATAATCGCCGTAGGACAAACCATCATCGCGGAGAATGTTGCAGTAGTTCCAAAGTTTTTGGACAAGTGCGGTGGGATTGCTCATCGGTCAAAATTTAAGTTGTCTTCCGGCCCTGTTTCTGCTTTATTTGGGCTGGAGGCTTTGTGGGGCGCAAGCTCTGCATTGCCTTTGTTTTTTATTCTCGCTGGGATTTTGGCCGGAGGTCATCCAAGTAAAACATTCCATAAACCGGCCACTCCTTTCCATCTTGTTCGTCAAAACGGCTGCCAACGAATCGCAAATCAAACACCAAGTCGGCCAATGACTTCATCTCTGGGCGAATCGGCTTCACCATTTGATTGAGCCGGATGGCCCAACTCGCACAATACGCCACCAAATCCGCCAATTGCACCGCCGTCGTCAGGTCGCTGTGGACAAAAAATGGTTCGGGCAAAATCCGCGAACTGCGTTGATACCCTTTTTCTGATTTCAAAAAGTAATTGCCCATCTGCTCCAACAGGATGCGGCTCTGCGCTTTTTCCAACTCATCAAACACGATCAGGCCGGTTTCCTCCGCTGACGTGGCTTCCAGATGATAAAAGAACCGCTCGAACAAAAACGCATAATCCCGGCGGAAAAAACTTTTATCTGCGGGACGCGGTGCTGCCGGATCAACCATCGCGGCAAATGTCTTCACCCGATACCGGCCCATCAAGCGAAAAACCCGCTCAATAAATGCAACCACCGTCTGGCCGTAAGCCACTAATTCACGAAACGTCACCACCGCCTGCGCGCCGGTCTTTTCCGCCTCATGCCCGCGAATCACCAGCGCCCGCACCAAGTCGCGCCGCTCATCGGCTGGAACCGGATCGCCTTCCCCGGCAAGCCGGAAAGTCTTCTTTTTCAGGAGCTTTGTGCCTTTGAACTCAATGCCAACGTCAGCAAACGCCACGCCGAACAATTCCAACTCGGCGCTGCGGATGGATTGGATCAAATTCCAAAGATCGCGCTCCTTCACCGCCACGGCGGCCAGCACTTCGTAGGGTGACGCGCCGTGATCATGGCCGCTTTCATCAATGAAATAGAGCATGGCGAAAAGATACTAAAGTTGCCCGGAAAAAGCCCGCTGCAAAATGGACTGGCGGAGGCGGGTGGTGCGTTGGAAGTTATTTTTCATTTCGCCTCACTTGTTGGTTTGCCGAATCCGGTTGGGACAAAGCCTGCTTTTTTCATCCAGCCGATGGCCTTGCGCCAGCGCTCCGCCGGGAAACGCTTTTTGCTGTCATGCCAGCGATTCAAAAGCTCGTGCAGGATGTTATCTTCTGTTGCCTGCTTGCCCCACAAAATCAAATCGTTCCAGGCGGCGTAGGCGGTGCAGAAAATTTCGCAGCGGTCCGTGTCCCACGAACGCATCAATTCAATCAGCTTCTCCACAAGCGGCAATTTGTCCGGCCAATAACGCTCAACATATTTCCGATGATCACCGGCTTTGGCCAGTGGTTGATACGCGTGGCCGTAGGACTGGCGATGCACTTCCTGATACCACTGCTGCTTTTTCAACTCGGCTTCGTTGGTGTAAATCAGTTTGTTGTCCAGCGGGCCGGCGGCTTCGCGATGATACTGGCCTTCGATTTCTTCCATCTGCGCAATGTGTTCGCACAGGTGAAAAATCTTCTGATGCTTGACGCGGCCAAAGGTCGGCTCGCCGTGCAGCCGATGAACAATTTCCGCCGACAACAACGCTCGCGCAAAATGGCGATTGGGCCGGTTGATATGCTCCGGCTTCAACGGTGGAATAATTTTTGTCAGGTCAATAGCCGGCTCTGGCTTGACCAACTCGCCCGAAAACGCTTTTTGCAAAATGGACTGGCGGAGGCGGGTGGCGCGCTGGAGGTTGGCCGACACCACCGCTTCCAACTCCTCCACCACGCTCAACCGCCGCTCCACTTCCGCCACAATCCGCGTTTGCTCCGCCAGCGGGGGAAGTTGCAACTCGATGCCTTCAACATCGCCTTTGCGAATTGATGGAACGGTCGTAGCCCGAGCCAAGTCATCCAATTTGATCGTGCAGGTGAAATGGAAAAGGAATCTTGGGTTGATGCGTTCACCCGCCAATAATCCCATGACGTTGTTATCCACCAGCGATGGCTCGCCAATAATTGCGCGGCGGTTCAACGCAATCGCCGCGCCGATTTTTGCAAAGACAACCGTTCCCGCCGGAAGCAGCTTTGCCCGAAGTTCCGCCAAGTCTTCTTTGCTAATGTAATGATTTGCCTGTGTGAGAACTTTCTCGCCGCGCTTCCATGCTTCGGAAATGTCGCCGACTTTGTAAAATCCGATGTCGCCGCTGGTGCGGCCTTGAAGGCGTTCGGGAAAGCCATACCCAGCCAACACAGTGCAAATTTCGCCAAGCGTTGTTGTCGGCCACTCACTTTGTTTTTCGACGAGTTGGCCTTCGCAGGCGGCTTTGAGGACGGCGGCGCGGTAGCGTTTGAGGTTGGCCTGCACCCGCCGCAACGCCGCCACCCCCGCCTCCAGCCGCGTGAATTGCTTCTCAATCTCCGCCACAATCCGGCGTTGTTCGGGGAGGGGCGGAACGGGAATTGGAATTTGCGCCGCTTTCTTTCCAGAAATTTCGAGAAATGTTGTTCCGCTTGCCAGTTCGACAGCCAGTTTTTTGGCGTCTTGGAGATAGTAATAAACAAAGTCGGATGTGACGCCATCACGCAGAACGAAACTCTTAAATCCTTGGTTTGTTGAAACAGGATTTGCTGCGATGGCGACATAACCAATCGGTGCACGCGAACTAAATAAGACTGAACCGGCAGGCATCATCCGCGCACCGGAATTTTCAAGGCCAGCTTTGGTAATGTTGCGTGAACCACGCGAAAGGAATTTTTCAGAATAGCCTGACAAATCTGCTGGCGTGATCCACGGAATATCGCCGCCAAAATAGTTTGGTTGGTCTGTCTTCGGAGTTCCACCGCCAACGACCTCGGCGACTTCACCCATCGTGCTCCACTGCCAACCCTTCGGCAATTCTTTCACCTTTTCGGGTCTCGATGTGTTTTGGGACGCATTACCCAGGGCGGCGTCTGCCGCAGGCGCGGCATCCTTGCCCTGGGCTATTTTCTTTCGCCCCGTTGGGGCTGGTGTGTCGGAGAAATCGTGACCGGCTGCGGGCGGCTGCGCCGGATTGCCAATCGCCGATGATCGATGGCCGATGGTTTTCTTTTGCCCCGTTGGAGCTGCGGATTTGGGAGCGCGGCCTTTAGGCCGCTTCACTGCGGACATGGCTTGCGGTGTCGGAACGTTTGCAGCGTCTCCGGAATCTGTGCGTTGAAGCGGCATGAACGCCCCGCTCCGGTTTGCTGCGGTTTTGACGTTCGTGCTCATGCTGCTGCGCCGCCCGTTTCCAATTGTTTGCGCGCCTTCTTGATTTCGGCAGCCAAAAGTTTTTCATCCGGCAACGCCAGCTTATATTCGGAAGCCAATACCTTGTTGGGCAGTCCTTCCAAGGCGTATTTTGCAACGGCGGCATTTTTCTCCGCGCACAGGATCAAACCGACGGGCGGGTTTTCATCGGGATGAGTCCAGTGTTCGCGGGCGTAGTTCAGATACAGATGCATTTGCCCGGCATCGGCGTGAGTGAACTTGCCGACCTTCAGGTCAATGACGACAAGACAACGCAAGCGCCGGTGAAAAAAGAGCAGGTCAATGCGATACCATTCGTCGCCGATGCGGAGGCGTTTCTGTCGTCCGACGAAAGCGAAGTCGCCGCCAAGTTCCATGAGAAAATCTTCGAGGCGATGGATGAGCGCGGCTTCGAGGTCGTTTTCGGAGTATTCGTCTTTGAGCCCAAGGAACTCGAGGATGTAAGGATCTTTGATGGCCTGTTCGGGCGTGATGCTGTCGCCGGGTTGTTTTTTCGCGCCGCGCTGGAGCATGGCAGCTTTGTTACGGGAGAGCGCGGTGCGTTCATAAAAGCGGGTGGCGATCTGACGATCGAGCTGGCGCACGGACCAGCCGTTGCGCAGGGCTTCGGTTTCGTAGAATTCGCGGGCGGCTTCGTCTTTAACGGAAAGCAGTCGAACGTATTGCGACCAGGACAGGGGGAATGCGCGGGCGAGGTCGGTAAGGTTGAACAATGTCTGCGGAGATTTTCCAGGCGGTGCTTGAAAAATGTTCGGCAGTGTCGAATGGATCACGGCGGCGCTTTCGCCAGACGTCGTCTGGCAATTCTGTTGGATCAATTTGCCAGACAGTGTCTGGCAAATCTTTTTCGGTGGAGAGGCAACATAGAACTGCCGCATGTTCTGAAGATTCTGCCGGGAAAAACCCTTGCCGAATCGGGCCGACAAATCATAAGCCAGCCGGTTAACGAGATCCTCACCGTAACCGGCACGTTCTTCACCACCTTGCTCAAATTCCACAATGCGCCGCCCAATTTCCCAATAAGTTGCGGTCATGAGCGCGTTGACGGTGCGCACGCTGGCGCGCCGCGCGGCATCAAGCAGTTCACTGATGCCATCAATCAAACCGGAGTAATTACCATCGGCAGGCAAAGCAGACTTCTTTTTGACGGCGGCTTTGGTCATGCGGCGAGAGTTTGGTTTAATTCATCCAGCAGCGGAAGCAAAGGAAGAGTTAAGAAGGATGAATTAAGACAGGCGGACATGCGTTGCCACGGCGCTTCTTCATTCTGCAATTTTACTTCTGCCTTCATGCCGCGTTCTCCTTCGACCGTTTCAGAATTGTGACGAAGATGGCGGTCAGTTCATCGCATTCCTGGCGCAGAGCCGACAGTTTGTCAGCAGAGACAATCTTCCCGTCCACGAGCAATTCGAGCCAATAGGCCGTTTCTTCCAGTTCGCGCAGCGAGTCACCGCACTTCGCGATAAACTCAGCCTTGCTGCGGCCACGGAATGCTTCGCGATAGTTCGCGCCCACCGACGTGCCAGAACGCAGGACTTGCTTGCCCAACACCTGGGCCTCCGTCGTTTTCGGCAATGCCGAAAACATCCGGATGATTCGCAGTGCGAATTCTTTCGTGCGTTCTCGCAAGTCTTTTTCTTCCTTCTGCATCGGTTTCTTAATTCAGCCTTCGTAATTCTCACCTCACGCAGCGAGGATCATATTCAATTCATCCAGCAGCGGGAGCAATTTGTCACCAAACAACTGGTGAGCCTTTCCCAATCCTCCTTGCTGCGAAAACGGCGCGTAATCGAAATCGGCCGGCTCGATGCTCAGGCTGGTGGCGATGTGGTCGCGGATGAGGTTGAGCCAGGCGAGTTGGTCGGCGGAAAACGTCACACCGGCTTTGGCTTTGTCCATGAGCCATTCGTTGAAACGTTCGTTGACGGATTCGGCGAAGGGTTTGAGAACGGGTTGTTGTTCCAATGCGAAGCGGACGAGAGAAACCAAATCGGCGAAGCGATGAACGGCGCTCCGCGAGGATTTACGTTCTCCCTCACCCTGTCCCTCTCCCCCGGGGAGAGGGGATTTTTGTTCCTGCGTTTGGGCGAGTCCGGTGCCTTTGAATTCTTGATGCGTGGAAATCGGTTCTCCCTCTCCTTGCGGGAGAGGGCCGGGGTGAGGGAGAACTTCCATCAATTCAAACGCGCGCCAGATCTGATTCACCGGATCGGAACCAAACTGCGGTTCGTTTTTCAACTTCGTTTCCAATTCTTTCAACATCGTTTCCGTCAGGCGCTGTTTGTAGGGACGGCTGTAAAGGATTTGCAGCGCGGCGATTTCGGCTTTGTGTTGTTCGATGTAGTCGCGAAACGATTTCAACAGGTTCGCCGCCTTTTCTTTCGCAGCGGCGTCGAAACCTTGCGACAACACTTTGTCTGCGGTGACGGTATCAATGGTCTGTTCGTTCTGCTGTTTCAGTTTGACGAGGGTGTCGCGGAGCGCGGGCTGATCGAATGGCGCGCAGGCGGCCAGGGCCAGCTCTTTGCGGGCGGATTCCATTTTTTCCGGTGCGACTTCGGCGGGCGACGCGCCGGGTTTGCCGGTTGCCTTTTCCGCAATCACATCGGGATCAATGGAACGCAGGAGCGCGGCGGACATTTCGGCAAGCGTTTTGCCGCCGCTGATTTTCTGAACTTCCCGTTTCTGCTCCGGCGTGAATTCGCGGTCCAATCGCGCGAGCCGTCCGGCGAGTGTTGTGAGCGTGTCTTCATCGCGTTTGCCGAGCGCGACACCGAGCAGAAGATTCGGAAGTGATACCGACTTCTGACGTTCCAGCGGACGCGAGTCGGTTTTGTCGCTTTCGCAAACGCCCACGGCATCCACGATAACGAAATGCGTTTTGGCGCGGGCATCTTCGCCGGAAACCGCCTGGAGATCGGTCGGCGTGAGAACGCGTGTGCCGCGACCTTTCATCTGCTCGAAATAAACGCGGCTGCGGACATCGCGGAGAAAGAGAAGACATTCGAGCGGCTTGATGTCGGTGCCGGTGGCGATCATGTCCACGGTCACGGCGATGCGGAGTTGCGGCGAAGTGCGGAATTGCTGGATGAGTTCCTCGCATTTCGCGGGCCGGCCGGTTTCGGGATGTTTCGCCTGATAGGTGATTTTTTTGCAGAAGTCATTTCCTTTGCCGAACACTTCGCGGCAAATGTGGACAATGTCTTCGGCATGCGAATCGTCCTTGGCAAAGATCAGTGTCTTGGGAACCAGCGTGCGTCCGGGAAACAGTTCGGTGAACAACGCGTCTTTGAATGTCTGGAGCACGGTGCGGATTTGCGACGGCACGACCACGGAGCGATCCAGTTCCGGCGCGGTGTAGGCGAGGTCTTCGTCGAGTTGTTCCCAGCGTTTCGAACGGTCGAGCTTGTTCCGCTTATCAACGTAAAAACCTTTTTCGACTTTGCCGCCCTGCTCGGTGACCTGCGTTTTGATGCGATAAACTTCGTAACCGACATTCACGCCATCGGCGACGGCGCGTTCGTGATTGTATTCCGTGACGAGGTTCTGATTGAAGAAACCGATGGTCTGCTTCGACGGCGTGGCGGTGAGGCCGATGAGAAAGGCGTCGAAGTATTCCAACACCTGCCGCCAGAGATTGTAGATGGAGCGATGGCATTCGTCGGTGATGATGAAATCGAATGCTTCGATGGGAATGGCGGGATTGTAGGCGACTTCAATGGAGCGCCCCTCACCCCCAGCCCCTCTCCCATCCGATGGGAGAGGGTGGCCAATAGGCCGGGTGAGGGCTTGTCCGATTTCAAACCCGGATTTTTCGTCAATGTCCTCATCCAGTTCCTCGCCGCGCAACATCGAGTAAAGGCGTTGAATCGTGCAGATCGTGACGCGCGAAACGTCGTCGAGCTTGTTCGAGGTCAGATGCTGGACGTTGTAAAGCTCGGTGAATTTGCGTCCGGTATCGGGCGTGACGAATTGATCGAACTCGGCTTTGGCCTGTCGCCCAAGGTTCGAGCGGTCCACAAGAAAGAGAATGCGTTTGGCGTTTGCGTATTTGATGAGGCGATAGGCAAAGGCGCAGGCGGTGAACGTTTTTCCCGCGCCGGTGGCCATTTGAATCAACGCGCGTGGATGCGCTTCGGCGAACGATTGTTCCAGATTTGTAATTGCTTCAATCTGGCAATCGCGCATTCCCAGCGTGACGCTGGACCCCACTTTTTCTAAAAGCGGCGGAAGAGATTGCAAACGCTTGCGCAGAGTCGCGTCACAGGAAAGCCACTCCGCGAGTGTTTCCGGACGATGAAACGTGAAGACACGGCGCGAGCGCGGCTCGGGATCGCGTTCGTCGCGGAAAAAGGTTTCAACGCCAGTGGATTCATAAAGGAAGGGAAGTTTCGACGGCGCGACTGCCGCAAGAAAATCCGGCAGGCTCGAAGCGTAGCGGCCCGATTGATCCGCCACAGTGGAAAGCGTGGTTCCTTTTTTCTTGGCTTCAACGATTCCAACCGGTTTGCGATCCACCAGCAGCAAATAATCGCACGGCCCGGTTTTCAGCGGCACCTCGCGAATGGCGATGCCGCGGCTGGCGGCGAGATTCAATTGTTTGTAGTCCTGAATGAGCCAGCCGGACGCAATGAGCATTGCGTCTATCTGTTGACGAGCCTGTTCCTCAGGATTCATCGCCGGCTCCGAAAAGGAATCCGCGCAGGCGACGAAAGCTTTTCCCGTGTGAATGCCGAAGGTTGATTTCTGAAATCTTAAATTGCTTTCCTTGCGCCATGGTGTGTCAGATTCGTTCGAATCATGATTTTATTTTGCGGCTCCGGCAAGCAAAACGTCCTTGCGAATACGCGGCCCGCGTGGTGTCGCAACGGAAAACGCGCTTCCGCAAACGTTGCTGGCGGCGGAATTTTCTCCCGGTTGCTTTAACGCGACGGGCTGTGGTTATATTATTCGGGTGAATTTTCGCGAAGAATTCGATTCGTGGTTGTCCGGTCAAAGGCCGATTCTGGCGCTCGCGCCGATGCAGGATGTGACGGATTTTCCGTTCTGGAAATTGATGGCGCGCTACGGGGGCGCGGATGTTTATTTCACGGAATATTTTCGCGTTCACTCCACGTCGAATCTCGAAAAACACATTCTCAAATCCATCACGGAAAATCCCACGGGCCGGCCTGTCATCGCGCAAATGATCGGCAACGATATTCCGTCGCTGACGCGAAGCGCGCGCGAGTTGCAGCAATATCCGATCGCGGCGGTGGATTTGAATCTCGGCTGTCCAGCGCCGGTGGTTTATCGGAAATGCGCGGGCGGCGGATTGTTGCGCGAGCCGGATCGCGTGGATTCGATTCTCGGCGCGTTGCGCGACGCGGTGAAAATAAAATTCACGGTGAAGACGCGGCTCGGTTTTGATTCGCCGGATGTGTTCGAGGGATTGCTTCCGATTTTCGCGAAACATTCGCTCGACCTGCTGACCGTTCATGGCCGGACGGTTCACGAGATGTATCGCAGCGAAGTGCATTACGATTACATCGCCCGCGCGGTGGAGGCGGTGCCGTGCCCCGTGCTGGCAAATGGAAATGTTTATTCCGCGAAAAAGGCGGAGGACGTTTTAAAAATTACCGGCGCGCGCGGATTGATGATCGGTCGCGGCGTGATTCGCAATCCGTGGTTGTTCGAGCAGATCCGGCAATCTCAGAGCGGCGCAACGCTGTTCGTTCCAACGGGCCTCGACGTGCTGGATTACGTGCGTTCGTTGTACGAAGCGGTTTGTTCGCCGGACGTGAGCGAATCCGCGCAGGTGCAGAAAATGAAAAAATACATGAACTATCTCGGCGTGGGCGTGGAGCCGACCGGACAATTTCTGCATCAGATCCGGCGCGTGACGACGAAGGCGGATTTTTTCCGCGTCTGCGCGGAATTTCTGAATCATGATTGTCCGATGCCTTTGGAGCCGTTGCCGCTGACGTTGAAGGAGACAGACCTGATGGCGGGGAAACAGCTTTAGGATTTTTGATTTTAGATTTGCGATTTTGGATTTTTCCGGTTTGTGCTGCAATCGCGGCATGAATGAAATCCAACTCAAGCAACGGACGAAGCAATTTGCGCTTCGCATTATCAAATTGGTCGGCGCATTACCCAAAACTACCGAGGGTCGCGCAATCGGAAATCAACTGATCCGATCGGGAACATCCGTGGGCGCAAATTATCGCGCTGCGTGCCGCGGTCGTTCGAAGGCAGAGTTCACGGCAAAGTTGGGGGTCGTCGAGGAAGAAGCCGATGAAAGCGCATTCTGGATTGAATTGATCAGTGAGAGCGGACTGCTCACGAAGAAAAGAATTGAGCCGCTCCTGGCCGAAGCAAACGAATTGGTCGCCATCATGGTCGCGTCCCGCAAATCCGCGTCGCGTTTCGAATCAAAAATCTAAAATCAAAAATCGTAAATCATCCATACCGATACGGTGTTTCCATCGCAAATGTGTTCGGCAAATGGCGGATTTCGCGGACCGCGCCGTCGCTCAACAAAACTTCCACGATGTCGAAGCGGATTTTCACGGGCGGATTTTTCAGGAGACGCAGGTAATCGAGCGCGGTTTGCGAGAGAAGCCGCCGTTTGCGCGCGTTCACGGCGGCGGCAGGCCGGACCCAATCTTCGGATGAACGCGTTTTGACCTCCACAAACACCAGGCAATCACCATCGCGAAAAATCAAATCCACTTCCCCGCGATCCGAGCGGAAATTCGCGGTGAGAAATTTTAGTCCGAGCTTTCTGAGATGCTTTTTCGCGGCGCGCTCGCCGAGTTCGCCGTGACGCAGATGGAGCGGAGTTTCCTTTTTATCCGACCACGTTCGAATCCAGGTCGCAAAATTCATGAGTGAGGCGAATTTCAGGAATTTTCACGGATTGATTCTGATGGATCCGAATTTATGAAATTCGTTTCCGCTGTTTTCGCTTCGGCGAACAATTCCAATTCCGTTTCCACCGGGCGAAACGGCGCGAAGCTGCGGCGATGAATCGGGCACGGACCGCGCTCGGCTATTGCGGCGTAATGTTTCGGCGTGGCGTAACCTTTGTGCTCGGCAAAACCATAGCCGGGATAAAGCGCGTCGAACTCGCGCATCATCCGGTCGCGCGTGACTTTGGCCAGCACGCTCGCGGCGGCGATGGAATAACTTTTCGCGTCGCCTTGAACGAGCGCGGTTTGCGGGTAAGGCAGCCATTTGATTTTCAGGCCGTCCACCAGAACGTGTTCGGGCCGCGACTGTAATTGATCAAGCGCGAGATTCATCGCGCGCCACGCGGCCTGGCGGATATTGATCCGGTCAATCGTTTCCACGTCCACCGTGGCGATGGCGAATTGGATTTCCGAATGCGACGTGAGAACGGAAAAAAATTTTTCGCGCTGCTCGAGGGTGAGTTGCTTGGAATCGTTCAGGCCGCGCAGTTTCGGACAAAGACCGGTTTCCAGCCAGCCGCGGGGAAAAACAACCGCCGCCGCGACGACCGGTCCGGCGAGCGGGCCGCAGCCGGCTTCATCCACGCCGGCGACGAGCGTCGAGCCTTTCAGCCAAAGCTCGCGTTCGTGCGACAAACGATTCCAGAATTTTGCGGCCATTGCGATTTGTTTCACGATGGCCGGACGTTCGGCATGAGGCAATCAAATTTGATTTTACGTCTCTTGCATTTTTTATTTTTTCAGCTTTGACAAAGAATCACAGACTCGCGGTCGTGAAGATTCGCGGACCGCAAATGTTCTGCCGACAAGATGTCGGCGGCACTTTGTTTGCAGAAAATTTCCGTGTTTATCCGGGTTTGCGGGTGGTTTAGATTTGCGGCATGAAAATCGAAGCGTTGCGCATCGGCATGGAAATTCGCCACCCGCAATATGGATTGGGCGTGGTGAAAACAATTTCGGAAAGCACGGCGGAAATTCAGTTTCCCGACGGCAGACGCGTTGTCGCGCCGGAATCGGCGGGCGTGGAACCGGCCGAAGCGCAGGCGAACGTGAGCGGATTGGACGTGCCGCTCAAACAATTCGTTGGCGATGTGCTGGAGCAGGCATTGTCAAAACTCGGATTGGAAAAACCGGACGCCGTTGTCGAAAAACTCGGCGCGCGCTGGCACGGCGGCAGGCTGGTTTTGCATCCGGCGGACCCGTCGTTGCAAACGAAGGAAGTTCCGCTTGAAACTTTTTTTCACAAAATTGTCGGCATCCGAAATCAGCTTCGCGTGTTGGAACAAAAGATCAACGCGCACGAAAAACTCAGTGACGGCGAAAAAGTGGAAATGCAGCAATACGTCACGCGGTGTTACGGTTCGCTGACGACGTTCAATATTTTGTTCAAGGAAAAGGAAGATCAGTTTTAACAGGAATTCCGCATTTTTATGAAAGCTATTAACCACGGATGAACACGGATGGACACGGATCAACTAAACTTTTGGGCGCGTTAATGTCTGACTATTCCTAAACTGGTTTGTCCTTTTTACTAGTCCCGATTGAAATTGAAAATAATTTCTAATCCGTGTTTATCGGTGTTTATCCGTGGTTAAATCATTTTAAATTCTCAAGAGATGACACCCGCGCGTAAATCGAATATCGTAAAATCGCAAAATTGAGTCATGCCCAGCGTTTTCATAAAAACCTACGGATGCCAGATGAACGAGCGCGACAGCGAAGCCGTCGCGGCGCAACTCGTTGCGAAAGGTTATTCGCTCGCCAAATCCGAGGCGACGGCCGACGTGATTTTGCTCAACACATGCAGCGTCCGCGATCTCGCGGAGCAAAAGGCGTTTTGGAAAATGGAAAACATCGCGGCCGATGTGCGGAAAAATCGTCCGAATGTCGTGCTGGGTTTTATGGGTTGCATGGCGCAGAGCCGCGGAAAGGAATTGATCGAGCGTTTGCCGGATGTGGATCTGGTGGTTGGCACGCAGAAATTCCATCGCGCGGCGGAATACCTGGATGACATTTTTTCCGGGCGACGCGAAAAAATCGTGGACACGGCGGAAGAGCAGGGAAGCGAACGCGCAATCCGCGAACATCTGCTCGGCGGCAACGCGAAAAAATCCGTGAGCGCGTTTGTGAGCATCATGCAGGGCTGCAACCAGTATTGCACGTTTTGCATCGTGCCTTACACGCGCGGCAAAGAGCGGAGCCGGAGCATCGCGGACATCGTTGCGGAATGCCGGGAACTTGTCGCGCGCGGCGTGAAGGAAATCACGTTGCTCGGACAAATCGTCACGAGCTACGGAAAACGCGAAATCAAAATCGCGAACGGAAAATCCGCGTTCGTCCAGCTCATCGAAGCCGTTCATGAAATTGACGGACTGGAACGGATCCGTTTCACCTCGCCGCATCCCAAAGGTTACGGCGACGATCTTGCCGAGGCCTACGGGCGGTTGCCGAAACTTTGCGAGAGCGCGCACATTCCCGTGCAAAGCGGCAGCGACCGGCTGCTGAAAATCATGCATCGCGGCTACACGCGCGAGCGTTATCTGGAAATCGTCCGCAAACTGCGCGCGGTGCGGCCCGGCATCGGAATCAGCACGGATATTATCGTCGGTTTTCCCGGCGAAACCGAGGAGGATTTCGAGCAAACGCTTTCACTGGCGCGCGAAGTGGAATTCGATCAGGCGTTTGTTTTTAAATATTCGCCGCGCCGAGACACGCCCGCCGCCGAAATGCCGGATCAACTTCCGCAAAACGTAAAAGAGGAACGCAATCAGCGCTTGCTGGAATTGATCAACGAAATCGGCAAACGGCGTTTCGAAAAAATGATCGGTTCGCAAACGCAAATTCTCGTCGAAGGCCCGAGCAGGAAAAATCCGGCGCGAATGACCGGCCGGACGCGATGCAATAAAATCGTCGTGTTCGACGGCTCGGAACGGCATCGCGGGCAGATCATGGACGTGAAGATTACGCGCGCGGGTTCGTTCACGCTTTACGGCGATCCGGCGATTGTGAATTTGTGACGCGGTTTTCGGCGCGCTCGTTTTGGGTAGAATTCCCCAGCGGAATTTCGTCATCCGCGCTTTGAAATTTTTCTCCGCGCGAAGCATCTTTCTTCATGCTCAGAAAAAATTCCTGCGGCGAAAAAATTTCCTCTCGCGCGCTCGGTTCCGCTTTGTTGCTCGCCCTGGCTTTGTCCGGCGCGGCGTGCAACCAAAACGGCGGCGGCAATTCCAACACGAACGGCGTCACAAATGCGTCCGAACGAATGGAAGGTTTGCCCAGTGGAATTGGGAGCGCGGCGGCGACCGGGCGGGAAATGACCTATCAGGAACCGGCGTTGACTGAAGTAGATACGATTGTTTCCAATGCAAATCCGACTTCGCTTGTGAGCCGTCCGGTGCATCTTTCGGATGTCAAAGTTCAGCGCGTTTTGAGCGATCAATATCTTGTCGTCGGTCCGGACAATGACCACACGGTTCTGGTGCGATTGGAAAAATCGCGTCCCGGTTTGAAAGCAGGCGAAACGGTGAATGTCTCCGGCGTTATCGCGCAACTCGGCGAGGATCTGGCGCGATGGAATCTTGATCCTGAAAATAAAAAAATCGCCGCGCGTTATTCGATTTTTGTGAACGCTATTTCCGGTGATCAAACTGGCGCGACGAAATAGTGGCACGGGCGTCCGCGCGCGTGAGGTTCAGGATCAAATTTTCAATGATTCAAAACGGAGACGCCGGTCCCAAAGTCTTATTTCGATTTCATTTTCTTCGCGCCAATTCGGGTGGAAGCAGTTTAACATGGAGCCATGGCGAAACGGCTTTTTTTGCTCGACGGAATGGCGTTGGTTTATCGCGCGCATTTTGCGTTGATCGCGCGGCCCATTTTCACGTCGAAAGGCGTGAACACTTCCGCGCTTTACGGATTCACGCAAACCTTGCTGGAAATTCTCAGCAAACAACAACCCACGCATCTGGCGGTCGCGTTCGATACCGAAGCGCCGACACCGCGCCACACAGCGTATCCCGATTACAAAGCCACGCGGCAGGCGATGCCCGAAGACCTTTCCGCCGCGCTGCCGCACGTGCGCCGGATGCTTGAGTCGTTTCGCGTTCCGGTTCTCGAATGCGACGGCTACGAGGCGGACGACATTATCGGCACGCTTTCGCGACGCGCGGAAAAGGAAGGTTTTCAAACGTTCATGGTCACGCCCGACAAGGACTTCGGTCAGCTCGTGGACGCGAACACATTTTTTTACAAGCCGTCGCGACAAGGTGATGGTGTTGAAATTCTCGGCGTGCCGGAAATTCAAAAGCGCTGGGGAATCGAGCGGCCCGAGCAGGTCGTGGACGTGCTCGCGCTCATGGGCGATTCCTCGGACAATGTTCCCGGCGTTCCGGGCATCGGCGAAAAAACCGCGATGAAATTGATCGGGCAATTCGGTTCGGTGGAAAATCTTCTCGCGCACACGGACGAACTGAAAGGGCGTGTCAGGGAATCGCTGGAAACCAATCGCGAACTGGCGCTGCTCTCCAAACAACTCGTGACGATTTTGTGCGACGCGCCGTGCGATTACGATTTGGAATCGCTGAAAATTCGTCCGCCCGACGAAGAAAAAGTGAAATCGCTCCTGGTGGAATTTGAGTTCAACTCAATCGGCAAACGATTGTTCGGCGAGGATTTCAAAGCGGGCAGGGGATTTCAATCCGGTGAAATCAAACCATCGAAATCCGGAGGAAGAAGCCCACAGGTGAATCGCCCCCTCTCCCGTCCTTCGGACACCCGCTCTCCCGCTCTGAGCGGGGGAGAGGAGGCTCGTGAAGGCGCTTTGGCTTTCGCGAATTTAAAATCGCTGGCCGACGTTTCGCACGATTACAAAATCATCTCCACTGCGGAACAGCGGCAAAAATTGATCGAAAGCCTGCGAGGCGCGGCGTCGTTTTGTTTCAAAATCGAAACCGCCGGCGCGGATGCGAAAGACGCGCAGATTTCCGGCATCGCGTTTTCACTGAAACCGCACACGGGATTCTACGTTCCGTTTCCGGAGGACGCATCGCGTTTCGCGGAATTTCTGGAATCGTTCCGTCCGATTTTTGAATCCGATGAAATCGGAAAAGCCGGGCACAATCTTAAATTCGATCTGAGCGTATTGAAATGGCGCGGTGTTTCGGTCCGCGGAAAATTGTTCGACACGATGGTTGCGCACAGCCTTGTCGAGCCGGACATGCGGCACACGCTGGAATATTTGTCCGAAGCCTATCTCGGTTATGCGTTAGGCAAGCGAGAATCCGAATCGCGCGAGGAGCAACTCAATCTTGGCGATGTGGCGTCCGAAAAAACCGCCGAACGCGCGATGGAAAGCGCCGATGTCGCGTTGCAATTGCGCGGCGCGCTCGAGCCGTTGCTGGAGCAGAAAGGCCAGCGGCGCGTGTTTTATGAAATCGAATCGCCGTTGATTCCCGTGCTGGTGGAAATGGAATACGACGGCATCAGAGTGGATTCCGCCGCGCTTGCCGATTTCGCCGCGCAACTCTCGAAGGAAATGGATCAATTGCAAAAAGCGATCTGCCGGGCGGCGGGAAAAGAATTCAATCTGAATTCCGCGCGGCAGCTCGGCGAGGTTTTTTTCGATGTTCTCAAAATTTGCGAGAATCCGAAAAAAACCAAAACCGGCCAATATGCGACCGACGAACAAACTCTTCTCGCGCTCGCGCCGGAGCATGAAATCGTCCGGCAGTTGCTGGAATTTCGCGCCGCCACGAAATTGAAATCCACTTACGCCGACGCGTTGCCACTGGCGATCTGGCCGAAAACCGGGCGCATTCACACGACTTACAATCAGGTCGCAACCACGACGGGCCGGTTGAATTCGCAAAATCCGAATTTGCAGAATATTCCGATTCGCACCGAGCGTGGACAGGAAATTCGCAAAGCATTCGTGCCGCGCGACGCCGGGTATTTGCTGCTCTCGGCGGATTATTCGCAGATTGAATTGCGCATCATCGCCGCGCTCAGTCGCGAAGCCGGATTGCTCGAAGCCTTCAACACCGGCGCGGACGTTCACACGGCGACGGCGGCGAAAGTTTACGGAGTCGCGCAAAGCGAGGTGACGCCTGAGATGCGCCGCAAGGCGAAGATGGTGAATTACGGAATCGCGTATGGAATTTCGGCGTTCGGCCTCGCGCAACGGCTGGGAATTCCCCGCCGGGAAGGCGCGGAAATCATTGACCAGTATTTCAGACAATTTTCCGGCATTCGCAAATTCATGGATGACACCATCGAGTTTGCGCGGAAAAACGGTTTTGTCGAAACCGTCACCGGACGGCGACGCTACATCCGCGACATCAATTCATCGAACGGAACGATTCGCTCCGCCGCCGAACGCAATGCCATCAACGCGCCAATCCAGGGAACCGCCGCCGACATGATCAAACTCGCGATGATCAATATTCAATCCGAACTCGCGCGGCGGAAGTTGAAAACGAAAATGCTGCTCCAGGTCCACGACGAACTGGTTTTCGATCTTTTCAAACCGGAGGAAAAAGAAGTGCTGCCGCTCGTGAAGGAAAAAATGAAAACCGCAATCAGGCTGGAAGTGCCGATTGAAGTCGAGGCCGGTGTCGGTGGAACCTGGCTGGAAGCGCATTGATTGGCTTGAAGGAAATGGCCGGCGTTTTTACCCGAAAGAAAGTTGCGCCGAAAATTTTCGTGGAAACCGTTCACGTTTTTTTCTCCACGACATCTTCAACGTAAAGCGCGTTGGTCGTGACCATCACAAGCGCCAGAAGCGGCGTCGCCAGAAATAATCCGAGAAAACCGAACAACGTGCCGAACAAGACCATTGCCAGAATCGTCAAAACCGGCGGCAGCCGCGTCGCGTGTTTTTGCACCTGCGGAATCAGCACATGACCTTCAAACAAATGAAGCGTCACGAAAAGGCACGCCACAAAAACCGCGTGCATCGGACTTCGCAGAACCGCGAGCAGACAGGAAACAATTCCCGCCACCCACGGGCCGACGACCGGGACGAAATCCAAAATGCCCGCCAGCAAACCCAGCGCCGCCGCCAGTGGAATTCCGAGAAAATGCAGTCCCAGCCATGTGAGCAATCCGATGATGCTCATGGAAATAATTTGTCCGATCAGCCATCCGCGCAGTTCGATGGTGATTTGCTCCAGCACTTCTTTTCCGCGCTTTCGATTTCGCGCCGGCAGCAGTTTTAAAAATCCGTCCACGTAAACATCCGGATGCGCCGCCAGATAGTATCCGCAAAATAGAATCACCCAGATATAAACGACGCCTTCAATGGTGATTGAAAAAATTCCGCGAAGTTTTCCCACAATCGCGCCTGTCTGTGAAAAAAGTCCCTTGGGCTGTTGCAAATTGCGCATCAACTCGCGGCCCCAGGAATAGTGTTGCAACTGATCCTGAAGCTGATTCATTGCCTGCGGCAGTTGCTTTGACAGTTGATCCACCTCGCGTGAAATCGGCGTGGCCATCAGCCATCCGATCAATCCAAATCCGCAAAGCACCGCCATGGTGACGACGAACAACGACCAACCGATCCCAAGATGCGTGTAACGTCCCACCCAAACCGCGCACGTGCGAAGCAAAATCGCCAGCAGCACGGCGGCGAAAAACGCCAGAATGACTTTCGCGGCGAGCCACAGAACCAGGATTGCGCCCGCCATCGCCGCCACGATAAACACGGCAACCCAAACCCGGTGCGCAAAACTTTTTGTTAAGCCGTTTTCCGACAACGTGAAAATTTCCTCCTTTCCGAACCGCTTGAAAACTCGCCCGAGGTCCGGCAAAAGGCAAACACCGGAAATCCCCGGGATCCGATTTTTCAGGGAAAAGCCGTATTCAAAATGGCTTGATTGGGATTATGCTTTTCCGATGCTTCTCTAAAATTCCCGTGAAATTATTTGATTATCTTTTGCTCTTTGTGCCGCTCTCGCTGGTTCTGGCGTACTGGATTCACGCCGGAGCAGTTTGGGTTTTTGTCAGCGCCGCGGTCGCGATTATTCCGCTGGCGAATTGGATTCGCCGCGGAACGGAGCAAATCGCGAAATCCGCCGGGCCGGCAATCGGCGGTTTGCTCAACGTGACGTTCGGAAATCTTTCCGAACTGATTCTCGCGATTTTTGTGCTGATGGCCGGGCGAAGCGATGTTGTGAAAGCGCAAATCACCGGCTCGATCATCGGCAACAGTCTTCTCGGTCTGGGTGTTGCGATTCTGGTTGGCAGTTGGGGACGCGAGCGCCAGTTTTTCAAACGCGAACGCGCGGGATTGCTTTCCAGCCTGCTGATTCTTTCGGTGATTGCGTTGTTGTTGCCGGCTTTTTTTGATTACTCGGAACGCCGCGTTTCCGCGCCGTCCATCGGATTTTCCGAAGAGCGATTCAGCCTGGGCGTGGCGGTTGTGCTGATTGTGATTTATGCCGCGAACCTGATTTACACGCTCGTGACGCATCGCGATGTGTTCGAATTCGAGGAGGACGAAGGACGCGCCGAATGGCCGATGTGGAAATCGCTCGCGGTGCTGGCCGTTGGAACCGTGATTCTCGCCGTTGAAGCGGAACTGGTTTCGGACGCGCTGGAGGCGACGGCGAAAACTTTGGAAATTTCGACGTTCTTTCTCGGAATCACCGTTCTGGCCGTGATCGGAAACGCGGCGGAATACGTTGCCGCCGGTTATTTCGCGCGGAAAAATCGAATGGATCTCGCGCTGAGCATCACGGTGGGATCCACGATTCAGGTCGCGCTGCTGCTCGCGCCGTTGCTGGTGATTATTTCGTATTTCATCGGGCATCCGATGAATCTTGTTTTCGAAAGCAGTTTGGAATTGATCGCTGTTGCCGCTGCGGCGTTCGCGGTCAACGCGATCGCGCAGGACGG
>DASSNZ010000110.1:0-6588 GCA_035701135.1 Verrucomicrobiia bacterium | reverse complement strand
CCGCGCGCAGCAACGGCGCGGGCGCGGGACCGGCGATAATCAAGTCCAATGTCCAATGTCCAATGTCCAATGTCGCATTGGCTGTAGAAACTTTGGACTTTGGACTTTGGACTTTGGACTTCGCGAATTCCTTGTCCAGTTCGCGTTTCAAATGTTCCGCTGAAAATTTCACCTTGTCCTCATTCCGGCCTTTCAATGTGATCAGCGCCACGCGGCCAAACGGCGGATATTTCAATTGCGCGCGAAACTCGAGTTCCTGATCGTAAAATCCCTCGAAATCATGACGGCGCGCGTATTGAATCGCCGGATGAAACGGCGTGAATGCCTGGACAAAAACCTCGCCTTCGATGTCGCCGCGTCCGGCGCGTCCCGCCACCTGGGTGAGCAATTGAAATGTTCGTTCGCCCGCGCGGAAATCCGGCTGATGCAACGCCATGTCCGCGAAAATAATTCCAACGAGCGTCACGTTCGGAAAATGCAATCCTTTTGCAATCATTTGCGTGCCGACGAGAATATCAATTTTGCCCGCGCGAAAATCGCCGAGAATTTTCCGGTAATCCTCCTTGCGCCTCATCGTGTCCGCGTCCATCCGATGAATCCGCGCGTTCGGAAAAAGTTTTCCCAGCGTCTCCTCGACCTTTTGCGTGCCGAGTCCGGCGTAACGAATTTTCGGATTCCGGCATTTCTCATTCGGGCAAATGTCAGGCACTAGCGCGCTGTGCCCGCAAATGTGGCAGCGAAGGCGTTGTTCCGTCCGATGATACGTCAGCGAAATGCTGCAATTCGGACATTCGGCGACGAATCCGCACAGCGGACATTGCAACGAACTGGAGTAACCGCGGCGGTTCAAAAATAAAATCGTCTGCTCGCCGCGCTCGAGCCGTTGCGTCATCGCCTCCTTGAGTTGCGGCGAAAAGATTTGCGCGCCCTGACCTTTGCCCGAAGTCTGGCGCATGTCCACGATGCGAACGTAAGGCATTTTCTGGTCGTCCACCCGGTCGGGCAATTTCAGCAGCGTGTATTTTCCCTTCCGGCAATTGAAATAACTTTCGAGTGACGGCGTGGCGGAGCCGAGCACCACCGGCGCGTTTTCCATTTGTCCGCGCATGATCGCGACGTCGCGCGCGTGATAACGCGGCGCTTCCTCCTGTTTGTAGGTGTGCTCGTGTTCTTCGTCCACGATGATCAATCCCAGCGGGTCAACCGGCGCGAAGATCGCCGAGCGCGCGCCAATGACAATCCGCGCGCGGCCCTGGCGGATCTTGTGCCATTCATCGTGCCGCTCGCCGGAAGACAAATGACTGTGCAAAACCGCGACGAGCGTTTGCAATTTTCCGGAACTGAACCGCGCTTTAAATCGTTCGACCGTTTGCGGCGTGAGCGAAATTTCCGGCACGAGTACAATCGCGCCTTTTCCCTGTTCCAGCGCGTGCGCGATGGCCTGAAGGTAAACTTCCGTTTTTCCCGAGCCGGTGACGCCGTGCAGCAGGAAAGTGCTGCCGGCATCTTGCCGGCAGTTCGAATTTCTTTTGATATTTTCCAACTGTGAAACGCCGGTCTTTTCAAAAATTGCATCCGATCCAAAACATCCTTTTCCCAGGCTGAAACGATCAGAGCTTAAATTTGCTTTGACTGGATTTTGCCGAATGTAATCGCAAAATTTCTCATACTGCGCCTCGCTGCGAACCAAATGATCGAAATACTCGCTTCGCCAGAATGTTCCATTTGTCTTCAGCAAGACATTTGCTTCTTTCGCAGTGAAAGATTTCCAGGAATGCAGTATCGCTTCCAGAGATTCATTTTCCGCCGGTCGAACGAGCGCATGAACGTGATTGGGCATAACAGCGAAATCGCCCAACTGATAACGGGTGCCGTCAAAGAATTTCAAAGCGCTCTCCACCAGCCGCCGCACTTCAGGCCGAGCCAAAACGCAGGAACCGTGGCCCGCGTCCAGCAACTTCTCCATCTTCATGGTAAATCGCTTATGAAATTCTTGTCTGGTTTTCTCATTCCAGGGTTTGGGATGATATGTTTCCCACATTTCCTTTTCCGCGGACCAGGCGTGGAGTTGTTCCTGAGCAACAGAATCGTTCAAACGAAAGGTAACAAAATAAAGTTTTTCCGCCTGGCGCCAGTGAGGCAGCCACCCGGAATATTTATGAACTTCCACTTCTTTGTCGAAGAAAGGAGAAATGGCGTAATTGGCAGAATCTCCCGCTTTTTCCAAATTGCGTTTTTTTGAAATCAGTTCTGCCGGCAGGACGCCGGCAGCACGATCCATCGCTCCCTTGATTTTCTCCAGCGCAGCGGCCTGCGAAGGGTTCAACTCCAATGGTTGCGTTGGCAAAATATGTTCGCGCGCGTAAGGATCGCGTTCGGAAATTTGCGCCGAAATGGAAATCAATCCTTTATCCTCAAGACGCCGAATCGTCGCGGTGGTGGCTCCGCTCAATTCGATCAATTCCCGCAACGGCATCTGGCGGCGCTCCTCAATAATATTCCAGATTTCCCGCTGGCGTTTCGGCAAATTCGGAAGCTCGCCCGCGAACGGCAGCGCCGCGACGTAAAGCCGTTCGCGCCAGCCGGCCTGCTCTTTGCGAACGGCTTCGGGCAACACGCTTTTGAGCGCGATTTCCGGCGCGCAGCAATAGTAATCCGCAATCCATCGCGCGAGCTTCAGCACTCTGGGCGTGACGAGCGTCTGCGCGCCGATGACTTTGAGGATTGGCTTGAGCTTCGTTTGCGCGGATTCCTCGGCGACGGCGGTGACGCAGCCCAAAACTTTTCGCGGACCAAACGGAACCTGAACGCGACTGCCCACATCCACGCGCCCGGCCAGTTCCGGCGGGATGAGATAATCGAACTCCTTTCGAAGCGCGATTTCGAGGCTGACGCGAGCAATCATTCAACGAAGGTTGAGGCTCGGAAGAAGGGTGTCAAGAATTGCCACCCGGCGTTTTTCCGGCGAACTGTTTCAGCCAGCCGGCGTTGATGAATTTCCTGCGTTCGCCCCAAAACAGTTTCGCATTACAATTCTTGCATTCATTTGAAATGCGTTGCCGCGTTTCAAATGAACAAACTCGCGTTTGCGCGCCGTGCCTGTATAAATTGCGCCATGGCATTTGTTCGCCGCGCGGTCATTGATGTGGGCACCAACTCCGTGAAATTGCTGGTGGCGGATGTTTGCGGAGAGATCGTTCGACCCGTCCACGAAGAAAGCAAACAATCCCGCCTCGGCGAGGGTTTTTTCGAAACGAATCAACTTCAACCTGTCCCGATTCAGAGGACCGCCGAGGCCGTCGCACGCTTTGGTGAAATCGCCCGCGCACTGAACGCGGTTTCGATTCGCGCGATTGCCACCAGCGCGGCGCGCGATTCGGTGAATCCCGAGGATCTGGTTTCGGCGATTGCGCGCGCGGCGGGATTGAAAGTAGAAATCATTTCGGGCGACCAGGAAGCGAACTGGGTTTTTTCTGGCGTCGCAACGGACCAGCGGCTCGCGTCATCCCCGTTGTTGTTGCTGGATGTCGGCGGCGGCAGCACGGAATTCATTCTTGGCTGCGGACGCGTCAAACGTTTTTGCGCCAGTTTTCCCGTCGGCACCGTGCGGCTGATGGAAACGATTCCGCAAAGCAATCCGCCCACGGCTGGCGAACTTGCGGTAACGCGCGAATGGCTTCGAAATTTTTTCTCCATCGCCGTGCGGCCCGAATTGGAACCGGCGCTGCGCCGCGAAGCAGCGTCCGGCAACGAACCGGTGCGGCTGGTGGGCACCGGCGGCACCACGAGCATTCTGGCGCGAATGGAATCGGGATTGCCCAAATTCAATCGCGAACAAATCGAGGCGACGCGGCTGACGCTCGAACGTGTTCGATGGCACACGGATCATTTGTGGAGTTTGCCGCGCGCGGCGCGCGAGGAAATTGTCGGACTGCCGCGAAAACACGCGGACGTGATTCTGACCGGCGCGGCCATTTACGAGGCGATCATGACGCAATTCGGATTTTCGGAATTGATTGTCAGCACGCGCGGGCTGCGATTCGCGGTTGCAATGGCAGGTTGACTCACGGATGAACGATTCGCGTTAACGGTTGCGATTTCCACGGCCATTGTTGCCGCGAATTTGCCTGGAATTATCTGAGCCGCGAGACGAGCTGTTCTGGCCAATAATCTGCACGGGGGCGGAACGACGTTCCATTCTCGGCATTTGAGGTTGAGGACTCGGTTGAGGCTGAGGTTCGGAACGGACCATCGGCGCGGAACGCTGGAATGAATTGTTGTATTGCTCATTCTGAATTGCCGCGCGCGGAAAATCTCTCTGAACCGGGCGAACGAACGTGTTGTCCTGCCGCCGAAATTCCATCGCGTTTTCGCGGGCCTGCGGACGCTGCGGTCGCTGAGGCTGCTGCGGGCGTTGCACCGGCACGGAGGGTTGCTGCGGAGGAGTCGGCTGAATCATTTGCGGCTGCTGCCGGACCGGCCGGTTTTCCGGTCGTTGTGGCGCGGGCGTCACCGGCTGCCATGGACGGGGCGCGGCAGGCTGCGTGGGTGTCGGGCCGGCGGGTCGTGTGGGAGTCGGACCGGCAGGACGGGACGGAGTCGGCGTGACGGGGCGTTGCTCAATTCGGGGGGCATTCGGAGTGTTTCCCGCCGGGCCGGATTGCGGACCGCGAAGAATAATGGAACCGTCGTTATTGCCGGAACGATTCTCCGGTCGTGAACCGCGCGACGGAATTTCCGGTCGCGAACCGCGAGATGGAGTTTCAGGCCGCATTGCCGGTTGCGTCGGTTGCGTCGGTGCGGACGGCCGAATTCCAGGAGTCGGCGCGATTGGATTTTGCCGGGTATTTCTGGGTGAATTCAGCCGCTCGCCGCGATTGATTCTCTCCGGCGCGGGATTTCCGCGCGTCGGACGTTCCGTGCGCTGAGGCCGGGTAATGATTGATCGTGTGGCAGGTTTAATGCCTTCACCAACCACTCTTTGGCCATGCTGCGGCACCGGCAGATTGGGTCGGAAAACGGCCAAACCCTGGGATCTGTTTCCACGTTCCGCCCGCGCGAGTCCGGGACTGCGTGCCTCGCGCAATTGGATCGGGCGAATATCCGTGCGCGTCGCCGTGCGAATGCGATTGACCGGAATGCCTCGATTAATGATTCGATTATTGTTCCCTGTAATCACCTGATTGATGACCACGGTTTTCTTGAAGACCTGCGTCACATGGGAGCGCGGAACCCGATACCGGAACGGGTGCGGATCGCAAAATCGCGCCGAAGGAACAAAAGTGAAACGAAACGCCGAAATTCCGAAATTGAAATTGAATCCAACGCTCCGGCCAAAATACGTGAAACCAATTCCTGGCCGGAAACACGCCGTCGGCGGCAGCGGCGCCCAGCCGCAATAATCGTCCGCGTATCTCCACGTTACCCAAGACGGCCCCCAAACCGTGTCCGGCGCCCAGCACCATCCAAACCGATTGTGATGAAACCAGCGGCCATAATGAAACGGCGCCCAGCCCCAGGAATAATCCGACGCCCAGTACCATCCCGAAGTTGTGTAAACCCAATGCCCGCGATTGCAATACGGTTCCCAGGTTGGATCCACCAGAACCACCGTCGGACGCCAGCACCAGCCGTAACCCGCCACGTCAATCCAGCTTCCGTACGGCGCGAGCGAATCGTAAAAATAAGTGTAAGTCACATTCGCCTGCGGTTGCGCCGGTTCCGGTTGCGGCATCGCGTAAGGAGCCGGCGCGCCCGGCGTCCCGGCCAATTGATTCGTCTGCGTTTCCGGAACGGCGTTCGTCGCGGCGACAACCGGAGCGCCCGTCGCCTGATCATGTTGAATCATCGCTGTCACAACCGAAGACGGCACTCCAACGTCCTGAAGATAAATAATATCGTCCGAAGTCAGACCGAATCCGGACGCGGAATTTGTCACAAACGCCAGCATCACATTTTCATCCACGCCGGCCTGCGCGAGTTTGATGACGCCTTGCGTCGCTTCTGAAACGTTCATATCCGCCGGCGCTCCGGCGGGCGCGGACACGATTTGTCCCGGCGCGTTTTCGATGTCCTCCTCCGCCGCCTCCGGAGTGGGCGCGTTGGTGACGGAAGACAACGCCGGCGCTGGCGGAGAATTCGTTGGCGAAGCGGCATCTTCGGCCACCACCAACGGGCCGGCCAGGGAAACAACCGCGAGAGCGGCTCCCAGGCTCCACTTCAAGAAATTTTGTTTATTCATACTCTGGTTAAACATAACGCGGATTTACAATGCGTTCCATAAGATAAGACTCTGGCCGGATAAGCGGTATTCATCCGGGCAACGGCTTATGGCTGCTTCCCTTTGGGTCCACACTGACAATTTCTCGCGCTTTCACGGCAGACTTTGGCCGATGTTTAACCTTTGATTTTAATAAATTGTATTGTTGCAGCTCGACAATTGTGGGGGTCTTTTTATCCCAATGAACTTCTGATTCGGGATTGACCCGCGTTTCAAAAATCAGGCAAAGTCTCTACGGAAACAGACCTCCATGATTGACTTGCGCACTGCTCTCAACGAATTGATCGAACTTTATCAGGCTGATTCCC
>DASSNZ010000109.1:0-10150 GCA_035701135.1 Verrucomicrobiia bacterium | reverse complement strand
GGGTATGATGACGGCGGGAATTTTACCAGCCAAAAATACCAGCGAGCGGACACAATCATCAGTTTTCGACGCGGTGTCAGCGAATATATTCGACGAAATCACCCGCTCAGGCAAATCGAAATCCGCGCTCCACCGTATTTTTCACCGATGGCCGGTGCCGGAATTTCAAGTTTTAAAAAACTTTCATCGTGTCCAGCACGGCCTTGACGCGCGGGACTTCATGTGTGCGAAACAAATCCGTTTTTCCGAAACCCGCGAGCGTGGCGAAAAACGGTTCCGCTGACCGCACTTCCTCGCGAAAATATTCAAACGCGTGCGGCAGCGCATTGCAGACGGGAAATCCCAGTTCGCGCAGACGAAAGCTGTTCAGAAAAATATTCATCTGATGCCGCACGCGCGCCGCGCTGTCCCGCAGGTTGCGATAATAAAATCCAAGACCGGGATCCACGAAAACTTTTTTTACGCCCAGCCGCGCCGCAAGTTCGATTTGCCGCGCGAAATGCTCGCGCATCATCGCAATCGGATCGGCGCTGAAATCGAATTCGCCGACTTCGCGGACGTTTTTTCCCTGCACGTAACAAAGAATCACCGCCGCGTCGTGCGCGGCAACCATGCGAAACGATTCCTCCGCGTCGTTGCCGGTGAGATTCAAAATATTCGCTCCCGCTTCGAGACAGGCGCGCGTGACGGAAGTTTGATAAGTCTCAACGGAAACCAAAATATTCGCCGCGCGCAATTCGCGAATGACCGGAAGCAATTTGCTGTTTTGCTCCGGACCGTCCGCGCGCGCGGCTTGCGCCAGCGTGGATTCCGCGCCGATGTCCACGATGTCCGCGCCCTGCTCTTTCAAAACACGGCCGCGCTGAATCGCGCTTTCCGCCGTGAGACAAACGCTTTCGCGATACCAGGAATCGGGAGAAAGATTGATGACGCCCATGATCGCAGATTGTGAATTGAAATCGAAACGTTTGTCGCCGATGGAAAAACTTTCGACCCGCGCGGAAGCGGCGTCGCGATATTTTTCCAGAAGCGCAGCGAGATGTTCAAGCGTCAGCATGGCGGAAAAGTAAGGAATGCGCGGGCGTTTGTCAGGCGTGGAGCGGAAAAATGAATTCATCATGAAATACGCGGAATGACACGCAATATGATTTTATGGAGTTCAATTGGATAGGTGATGGCTAAATCCAATAAAGATCGTGATAATCAGAAACGTCTCCAATGCTAGAAAGAAAACCATCGCCAGCCAATAGCCCAGCGGATTGGCGTCGCGCTTAATAACTTTGCCGCTGACGTTTCCAAAAACTCCTATCTTCTTCTGTTTCCAAGCCCAAAACAGATAGCCCGCCAACGCAACAGCAATTAATATCAAAGCGCAAAGCAAAATAATTAGCGATCCACGATCCTCACTCCCTTTGGATGTCTGAACGATCATGATCAATTCGACTCTTTGGCTTTGGTCATCGGCTCATCGCGGTATATGCTTTATATATTTCAGCCGAGTGGAGCAACGCGCAAGCGCCAAGCGCATTGGTACATTCGCTCGCTCTTCCGTGTGTTCCCTGTAATCCGTGTTCATGAATCCATTCACCAAAAACTTGCCGGACGCGCGATTCTAACGAATATTATATGGAACTGTTTGAGCGACTCATGCCTCTATACGAATACGAATTATGCGAAGGCGACTGCAAAGTCTGCGGCGGAAAATTTACTTTGCGTCGTCCGCTTTCCGCCGCGCCGCTGAAACAATGTCCGGCGTGCAAACGCCCGGTCCGCAAAGTTATCTCGACGTTCAATTCGCCGATCAAACTCAAGCCGCTCTCGATTTCCGACGCGAAGAAAGCCGGGTTCACCGTTTTGAAACGCGTCAGCAAAGGCGAATACGAAAGGCAATAGCACGGGCGACATTTTTCTGGAATCGGGAGAAATTTCCCGTCGTTTTGCAATTTTCAGTTTCAGTCTGTTTTCGATAAAAAACGTTGCGTGGCGGGAATTCTTTTGGCTTTATCAGGCGAGTTTTTCCCCCGGGGGCTGATGGGGCAAACAAAGGCGTTCTGAAATCCGCCAATAATGATAGGTTGGACGGGGTGCGGTATGAAGCGAAGCCGGATGCATATTTTTTATTCGGGTCGCGTGCAGGGCGTTGGATTTCGCTACACCGTGAAATCCGTGGCGGCGGGTTTCGAGGTCACGGGCACGGTTCGGAATCTGGCGGACGGGCGCGTGGAATTGGTCGCCGAAGGGCAGCGAGAGGAACTGGAAGCCTTTCGGTCCGCGATTCGCGACGCCGGTCTGGAACATTTTATTAGGAACGAAGATGTAAATTGGAGCGAAGCCGAAAACGGTTTTCGCGGATTTGAAATTGTAAGATAATTCTGATGAAGTTTGCGATCATAGCCGACATTCACGCCAACCTGGAGGCGTTTCAAGTCGTTTTGGAGGACATCAAAACTCAAAAATGCACGCACTACGCGTGCCTGGGCGATGTCGTCGGTTACAATGCCAATCCCAAGGAATGCCTGGATATCGTTCGTGAAATGGGCATGCCCTGCGTGAAAGGAAATCACGACGAATATTGCTCCACGGAAAATCCGCTCGATGGATTCAATCCCGCCGCCGCCGAAGCGGTGAACTGGACGCGCCGGCAATTGAGCGAGGACGACCGCCAATGGTTGCGCGATCTCAAATACAGCCGGATGGTGACGAATTTCACCATTGTTCATGCAACGCTCGACGGCCCGCAACGATGGGGATACGTTTTCGACAAACTCGCCGCCGCAGCCAGTTTCACTTACCAGAACACCGCCGTCTGTTTTTTCGGCCACACGCACGTGCCGGTCGCCTTCATGCGCGACAACATGGTGCGCGGCGGCACTTACTCGAAATTCAAAGTCGAACCCGGAAAAAAATATTTTGTCAACGTCGGCGCCGTCGGCCAGCCGCGCGACAACAATCCAAAAGCGGCTTACGTTGTTTATGACATGGACGAAGGCACGATTGAATTGCGCCGCCTGGATTACGACATTCCAACGGCGCAAAAGAAAATTCTCGCCGCCGGCCTGCCCGAGCGACTTGCCGAACGTTTGGCTTACGGAAGATAGAATCGCCACGAATTCTACAAATCCACACGAACATTTTCTTGCGAGTTCGTGAAAATTGGGGAAATTCGTGTCGGTTTTTCTTCAACTTTGAAAATCCTCATCCTCAAACCCAGTTCGCTCGGCGATGTCGTGCAGGCGATTCCCGTGTTGCGCCTGTTGAAATTGCATTGGCCGCAAAGCGAAATTTTCTGGTGGATTGAATCCGGCCTCGCGGGGCTTTTGGAAAACGACCCCGACCTCGCCGGACTTGTCCTTTTCGAGCGCAAACGCTGGGCGTCGCCCGCGCACTGGCCGGAAATGTTTCGCAGCATCCGATGGATGCGCGAACAATCCTTCGACCTCGTTCTCGATTTGCAATGCCTCATCCGCAGCGGCGCATTCGCGTGGCTGGTAAACGGAAAATTTCTCGTCGGCCTGGACGAACCTCGCGAGGGCGCGCGCGGTTTTTACGATATAATCGTGCACCGCGCCTCTTATTATACGCACGCGGTGGATTGGTATCTTGACGCGCTCCGCGCAATCCATGTTCCCGTGCATTGGAATTTCAACTGGCTTCCGCAACGTCCCGAAATCGCAGCGGCGCTGGAACAAAAATGGCCGGTGAATTCCGCGCGCTGGATCGTGCTCCAACCCGGCGCGCGCTGGGTGAACAAACGCTGGCCCGCGGAATATTTTGCAGAACTTGTCAGGCAAATTTCCGTCGCGCGGGACGAATTTCGCTTCGCGATTCTGGGAAGCGATGCAGACCGAAATTTGGGCGCGACGATTTCGCAGGCGAATCCCGCGAAATGCCTGGATCTGACCGGAAAACTTTCACTTGGTGAAATGGTCGAATGGATCCGGCGAAGCGAAGCCATGGTCGCCAACGACACCGGTCCGATGCACGTCGCCGCCGCGCTTGGGAAACCAGTGGTTTCGATTTTTGGACCGACGGAGCCGCGCCGCACCGGCCCTTACGGCCAGTTTGAAAATGTGTTGCGCGTCCGTCTGCCCTGCGCGCCGTGCATGAAACCGCATTGCTCATTTTCAAAACCCCTCGAATGTTTGCGCGCCATTTCGCCGGAACGCGTCGCCACGCGCGTGGAAAGTTTGATGCCGTGAAGTGATTTCTCCAATTTCATTGAAAGCAAATTCCGGCATTGCAAGACTTTACTCTTCAATTCACTCCCATTTTTCAGAATTCGCGCTTTTGTGTTGAACAGGTTTGTTGATTCGAAACTGTTTCAATTCGGCGTAGATAGATTGCGCGAGGCCGGATTTGGCAACGCCGATGGCCTTCGCGTTTTTGATGCCGAAAAATTTTTCCAGTTCGGCGGACGTGTAATGTTGCACAACCGGATAATGCGTGAAGTCGGATAAAATTTCCGCGCGGCTTGACTCGGAAATATCGCGTGTGACCAGAACGAAATGCAGTTTGCTTTTGGAGCGTCGCAACGTGTCCCGGCCCACGAGCAAGGCGCGGGATTTCAGCACAAACGGAAAAAGACGTTCAACGGATTTTGCCGTTTCATCGGGTTTCGGTTCATCGGGTTTCATTTGCTATTCTTGGCGGCAGACATCGAACGCCACGCGACGGCGGTCCCGGACCATTCGATGTTCGGAGTTCAGTGTTCGATGTTCGATGTTTCCAAAATTTTTCCAATGAAACACCTGCCCTTGCTCACGCCACTTTCACTTTCACCTTGTGTCCCTTGATCTGCGTACGATTCAGTTTCGCAATTATTCCGTTCGCGTGTTCGGATGAAACATCCACAAACAAATGTCGCTCCCGGACATCCACCGTGCCGACCACTTTTCCCGGCAAACCGGTTTCGCCGGCAACGGCGTTCACGATATCAATCGGCACGACATCCATTTCCCGGCCAAGATTCATCCAGAGCCGTGTTTTGTCCGGCGGCGTGGCGCGGCTCGCTTTCGGTTTCGGCGCGGGTTTTGATTCCACAGGTTTCCGTGGCTCGGGCGATTTCACCGAAGCAAGAATTTCCGCGTCGGAATAAGTTTTTTCCGGAGCGGATTTTGACGGCTCCGCAGATTTCGATTCCGTTTTCGGCGTTTCGACCCGCGCGGGTTTTGGCGCGCGATCAAAGGAGCGCGACGGTTGCGGTTTTTCCGAAATTCCGCGACGCGTTTGAAACGACTTTTCTTCCCCACGTTGCGGGCGTTCCGCGCGGCGATTTTCAAAACGCGACGGACGTTCCCCGCGTTCGTTTCGTTCGCCAAAACGGATTTGTCGCGTTTCCCGAAACGGCGGACGTTCCGGGCGCGCGGGACGTTCGTATTCCTCCTGTCGCGCGGATTTCGCGGGCGCGCCGTCATTTTGCAAATGATGCAGCAATGCCGA
This sequence comes from Verrucomicrobiia bacterium, assembly GCA_035701135.1. GTDB lineage: Bacteria > Verrucomicrobiota > Verrucomicrobiia > Limisphaerales > DASXHY01 > DASXHY01. The sequence continues at coordinate 4,711 of DASSNZ010000109.1, read as the reverse complement.
TGCGATGTCCGTGGAACTGAAACCTTCTTCGAGCAATCGTTCAACCAGATGATCCTGCCGCTTGTAATCGCCGGACTTCAACGTCGCTCGGATTTTATCGAGAAAAACATTCGCGCGCGCTTCCTCCACTTCGCCTGCGGTCGGCGCTTTGCCACGTTGAATTCGCATATTCGTGTAACGCTCGATGTTGCGAATCTGGAAAATCTCGCGTCCTGAGGCGAAAGAAATCGCCCGACCACTGCGGCCTTTGCGTCCCGTGCGGCCGATGCGATGCACATAATCCTCGCCGTCGTACGGCAAATCGTAATTGAAAACGACTTCGACATCATCCACGTCAATGCCGCGCGCCGCGACGTCCGTCGCGACGAGAAATTCCAATCCGGATTTGCGGAATTTGTTCATCACGCGATCTCGCATCGCCTGGCTCATGTCGCCGTGAAGCCGGTCGGCGGAATACCCTTGCGCGTTCAAGTGATCCACCAGGTCGTCCACCATGCGTTTGGTGTTGCAGAAAATAATTCCCAGTTTGAGGTCGTAAATATCAATGAGCCGCGTGAGCAATTCGATTTTGTAACGACGGTCCACCTCGTAATAAACCTGCTCGACCGTGGGAACCGTCATCGCTTTTTGTTCGATGCGAACCTGCCGCGGATCTCGCGCGTATTTTTCGATCAATTGCTGAATCGGGCGCGGAATGGTCGCGGAGAAAAAAACCGTCTGCCGTTCTTTCGGCGTGGATTGGAGAATCAATTCGATGTCGTCGCGAAAACCCATGTTGAGCATCACGTCCACTTCATCGAGCACGACCATTTTCAACGCATCCAGTTTGAGCGTGCCGCGCCGCATGTGATCCATCACGCGGCCCGGCGTGCCGATGACGATGTGCGCGCCCTGACGCAATCCAAAAAGCTGGCGGTCGTAGGATTGTCCGCCGTAAACCGGCAGCGCGTGCAGCCCGCGCTTGAAAAATGACAATTTGTGAACCTCCTCGGAAACCTGCACCGCCAGTTCGCGCGTTGGACAGAGAATGAGAATTTGCGTGGCGCGCTGATCCACGTTCACCTTTTCAATCGCGGGCGCGGCGAACGCGGCGGTTTTGCCCGAACCGGTTTGCGATTGGCCGACCACGTCTTTGCCTTGCAGAAGGATGGGAATTGCTTCGGCTTGAATGGGTGAAGCCTGCTCGTAACCGAGTTTGTCTATGGCTTTCAGCAATTCAGCGGAAAGACCGAGTTCGGAAAATAATTTCGAAGTCATTACGTTGTGACAACATACCGCGAAGCGGCGTCGAAGCGAGAATCATTTGGCATCCGGAATCAGAAATCCAACGCGTGTTGCAAAATTTTAATTTGATTGGCAGCGCCGGTTTCGGGCTGTAAAAAATAAACCCAGGCTCCGATTTCGGCGAAAACCGTCAATCCGGCTGACGTTACAATTGCACAACAAAAGAGATATTTTTCCACTTTCAACGCGCTGCAGCGGACGTAGCATTTCGATTGTGGCGGCGCGCTGCCGCGCTGTTGGCGCGCCCGGAAACTGACATGAGCGAAATCTTGCAAAAACACAAGCAGTACCTGCTGACCGGAGTTTCGCATGTCATTCCGTTCATCGCGTGCGGCGGAATTCTCATCGCGCTGTCGCTCGCCTACGCGTTTCAGTTTCACTACGTCGGCGCGGACGGCGCGCCTGATCTGACCCGCGCGCCGTTATTTGTGCGGGACATGATGACGATCGGAACGAAGGCGTTTGAATTGTTTCCCGCCGTTCTCGCCGGTTTTATTTCCTACGGAATGGCGGGCAAACCGGGTTTGCTGCCGGGATTTGTAGGCGGATTCATCGCCTCAATGCCGCAGGTCGTGGGAAACAAAAATACAAGCGCGGGATTTCTTGGCGCGCTCATCATCGGATTGATCGCCGGGCATATCGTGAATCTGCTGAAAAAACTTCCGGTTCCGAAAATGTTCCGCCCCGTCATGCCTATTATCATCATTCCGATTTTTTCAGCGCTGCCGGTCGGCCTGATCATGCTCACGCTGAATATGCCGCTCGCGCAAATCATGGTGGGAATGGGTCATTTTCTCCAGAATCTCCAGGGCGGATCGCAAATCGTTCTCGCGATGGTTCTCGGCGCGATGATTGCGTTCGACATGGGCGGGCCGGTGAACAAAGCGGCGTTCTTTTTCGGCGCGGCGATGATTCAACAACACAATTACGCGATCATGGGCGCTTGCGCCGCCGCGATTTGCACGCCGCCGTTGGGAATGGGACTCGCCACCGTCATCAGCCGCAAACGCTGGACCGAAGAACAGCGCGAGCTTGGCATGGCCGCGATGGGAATGGGTCTGATCGGAATTACCGAAGGCGCGATTCCTTTCGCGGCGGGCGATCCGTTCCGCGTCATTCCGACGATCATGTTTGGTTCGATGATCGCTTCGACCATTGCAATGCTCGGCGGAGTCGGAAATCACGCGCCGCATGGCGGACCGATTGTTTTGCCGGTTGTGGACGGACGTTTAATGTATATTGTCGCGATTGTCGCAGGCACAGTAGCCACGGCCATTACCATCAATCTCGTCAAAAAATTCACGGAGAAACCAGGCATCGCCCAAGGAGTAAACACATGAAAATCGTTGCTGTCACCGCTTGTCCCACTGGAATCGCCCACACCTACATGGCCGCCGAACAACTGGAAAAAACGGCAAAAAAACTCGGCCACACGATCAAGGTCGAAACCCAGGGCGCAATGGGAATTGAAAACAAACTTTCCGAAAGCGACATCAGCAACGCCGCCGTCGCCATCATGGCCGTGGACATCGCCGTCGAGGAAAGCGAGCGCTTCGAGCAAATCCGCAAGATCAAAGTCTCGGTGCAATCCGCGTTGAAAAATCCCGAGGCGATTTTCGCCCAGATTTGATTTTATGCCGCTGGACTTTTCATTTTCATGCCCGTTGTCCAACGGCGTTCACGCCCGCCCGGCAAGCGCGCTGGAAGAAGTCGCGCGCGGTTTCAACGCGGATGTCATATTGCTCAATCAGCGCACCGGACAGGCCGCCAATGCAAAAAGCATTTTGTCCATTGTCGGCGCGGACATCCGGTTCAGCGATCCGTGCCTGCTTAAAATCAGCGGGGCCGACGAGGAACGCGCGATGGCGACGCTCGGTTCGTTTATTCGCAACACGCTTCCGCGCCAGGAAATGGAGCTTCCTAAAATCGCCGCCGTTGACGGAGAAATCCATTTGCCGCCGTGCCTGCGAAACAGCGGCGCGACGATCCGTCGCGGCACTTCCGTCGTTCCCGGAATCGCCGCCGGACAAATTGTTCGCGCCAGCGGTTTTCAAATTCCAGACGGACTCGCGACAAACGGCGCCACGAATATTCCGGCGGAAAAAAAACGCATTGAATCCGGCCTGGAAGAATTGATCGCGTGGTATGGCCGGCGCGCCGCAGCCGCGGGAAAAGGAATTGAAAACGACCTGCTCATGGCGCATCGCTCGCTGGCGCGCGACGATGAATTTCGCCGCTGCCTTCTGGAATTCGCCTCGAAAGGCCGCACGGCGGCGGGCGCGATTTCCGATACGGAGGCGCATTTTTCAAAACTTCTCAGCTCCAGCGAAAATGTCATTTTGCGCGAGCGCGTCCTGGATATTCGCGATGTCTGCGGGCAATTGCTGCAACGCATTTACGGAGCCGACGCCAGCAGCCGGAACATCGCGCTGTCGGAGGATTCAATCGTCGTCGCGGATTCCCTCACGCCGTGCGAGTTCCTGGCCTTGGACTGCCGATTATTAAAAGGTCTTGTTCTCGCCGAAGCCGGAACGACTTCGCACACCGTTATTCTCGCGCGGTCATTTGGAATTCCGACACTGGTTGGCGTTGAAAAAATTTCCCAGAGCCTGGGCGAAAAACAGGAAGCGGTGCTCGACGCCGACCTCGGCGTGCTCGTGACAAAACTCACCGCCGCCGCCCGGCGTTATTACGCGATGGAAAGCGAGCGGTTGAACGGACGCCAACTCGTCATTCGCGAATTTGGCGCGCGCCCGGCGGCGACGCGGGATGGCCATCGCCTCGAAATCGCGGCGAACATCGCGTCGGTGGAAGAAGCGAACCGCGCATTCGCCGCCGGCGCGGAAGGCATCGGATTGTTTCGCACGGAAATGCTGTTTCTGGATCGCGCCGCCGCGCCCGATGAATCGGAGCAATACGAAATTTACCATCGCGCCATCGAATCGGCGGATGGTCGTTCGGTCATTATTCGTACGATGGACATCGGCGGCGACAAACCGCTCGCTTATCTGAATTTGCCGTCCGAGCAAAACGCGTTTCTGGGTTATCGCGCCGTGCGGATTTATCCGGAATTTGAAGCGCTGTTCCGAACCCAGGTTCGCGCGCTTGTCCGAGCTTCGGCGCACGGGCCGTTGAAAATCATGCTGCCGATGATCGCCACTCTGGACGAAGTGCGCTGGGCGAAAAAAATCATTTCCGAAGAACAAATGCGCTGCGGTTCGGAGGAAATTGCGTTCGATCCGGCGATGTCCGTCGGCGCGATGATTGAAGTGCCGGCGGCGACCTGGGCGCTGGAGGAATTGTGCCGCGAACTGGATTTCTTCAGCATCGGCTCGAACGATCTGCTGCAATATTTCATGGCGGCGGACCGCGCCAACTCGCGCGTGGCGCCGCTTTACAATCCGCTTCAACCGGCGTTTCTGCGAAT
>DASSNZ010000108.1:0-13371 GCA_035701135.1 Verrucomicrobiia bacterium | reverse complement strand
AGATCCACCGGGCGTCCCAGTTGCCGCGTCAGTTCCACAGAATCCTGGAGCACCGACATCATGCCAAGTCCCAGCAGATCCACCTTGATAATGCCGAGGTCTTCGCAATCGTCCTTGTCCCATTGCGCGACGACGCGGCCGGGCATCGAAGCGTTTTCGAGCGGAACAATTTTGTCCAATTTGCCCTGGCAAATAATCATGCCGCCGGAATGTTGGCCCAGATGACGCGGCAAACCGTGAATCGCTTTGCACATCGCGGCGAAGGTCGCGGCGCGCGGATGCGATTTCGGCAAACCGGATTTTTCCATTTGCGCCTGCAAATCGAGCGTGTGCGGAAAATCGCCGTTGGCGTAAAGATTTGAAAAGCGATTCAAAATGTCCGGCGAAAGATTCAGCGCTTTTCCAACCTCCCGCGCCGCGCTGCGACCGCGATACGTAATCACGTTTGCCGTCATCGCCGCGCCACGCTCGCCGTAACGTTTGTAAATTTCCTGAATCACGCGTTCGCGCCGGTCGCCGCTCGGCAAATCAATGTCAATGTCCGGCCAGGAATTTTTTCGGCCTTCGGTCAAAAACCGTTCAAAGAGCGTGTTGAATTTCAGCGGGTCAACGTTGGTGATCCCAAGACAAAAACAAACCGTGCTGTTCGCCGCGCTGCCGCGGCCTTGCGACATGATGTTTTGTTCGCGACAGAATTGAACAATGTCCCAAACGACGAGAAAATAGCCGGCGACTTTTAATTTACCGATGAGCGCGAGTTCGTTTTCCAGTTGCGCGCGAACTTTCTGCGGAATTTTGCCGAGATGTTTGTAGCGATTTCGCGCGCCTTCAAACGCTTTCTCGCGCAGAAACGAATCCATCGAGACGCCAGCGCTCCCGGGAACCGGAAATACGGGAAATTCGTAGCCAAGATTTTCGAGCGTGAAATCCAATCGTTCCGCGAGCCGAACGGTGTTGGAAATCGCTTCCGGCAAATCGCGAAACAACTCGCGCATCTGCGCCGCGCTTTTCAAATAACGCTCGCCGTTTTGCTCCAGCAATTTTCCGGCGGCGTCCAAATGCGTGTGATTTCGGATGCAGGTGAACACGTCGAGAATCGGACGCTCATTTTCGGTCGAATACAAAACGCCGTTCGTCGCGAGCAGCGGCAAATGAAATTGCCCGGCCAATTCCACGAGCGCGCGGACATTTTTTTCTTCGCCGCGGATTCTGTGGCGTTGAAGTTCGATGAAAATATTTTCGCGGCCAAAAATGGCGAGCAATTTTTCAATGAAATGGGAAGCACACGCGTCTCGCGTGTTGGTTCGGGCGTCGCGCCCGAACTTTCGTTCAAACAAATTTTTTCCGTTCGTTGATAGGCCGCACGATGTTTCCGGCGGGACGCCGAAAACGGCACGCGAGACGCGCGCGCTCCCCAAAATTGTTTCGTTTCCCAGCGCCACCAATCCTTCCGCGAATTCCGGCAATTCATCCCAATGCACGCTGCATTTGCCTTTTTCATTTCGCAAATGCGCGCGCGTCAAAAGCCAGCAAAGATTTTCATAACCGCGACGCGATTGCGCCAGAACCGGCAGAATCGTTCCGTCTTCAATTGTAAGTTCCGCGCCGACGATGGGGCGAATTCCAAGTTCCTTTGCGCGCGAAAAAAATCGTGGCGCGCCGTAAAGTCCGTCGCGGTCGCACAACGCGACGGCGGGCATTTGCAATTGCGCCGCGCGCTCGGCGAATTGTTCCGGCGTGGATGCGCCGCGCAAAAAACTGAACGCGCTGCGGCAATGGAGTTCGACGTAATCAGTCATAAACGCCTTCCACAAAATCGCCGTCGTTCGAGCGGAAAATGCGCAGCAACGAACCGTCGCCCGTTTCAACGTCCCATTCTTTGCGCGCCCAGCGTTCGTTGTCCCACCAATTGCCGGAACTGAAAAACGGGCCGCGCGTTTCGGAAATTGCGCCGGTGAAAATTTGACTGCGAATCAGCGCCGGCCTGTCTTCGCGAAATTCAAAATGCGCGGGCAACGGCGGACGAAAACGGCGGAGGGGAGCGCATGCGGCTCGCGTGCTGCGCGAATCGGCTCGATTCGCGCGAATTTCGGTCGGCGAGCCGTCCGCCGAAGCACGCGGGCCGCGTGCGCTCCCTGTTTCAATTTTATCAAATTCAGGCGTGACCATCCGAAACGAATCCGGCTTGTTCGTCGAAATCAATTGCGGCGTGCCGACGTTTTCCGCGCCGAGCAATGCGGTGAGGCGCGCGAGCGTTTCGGCAAATTGATTCGGATTGCGCAACGTGCTTTCAAACAGCCCGAATTGATGCGTCTCCGGTTTGGCGGGAATCGCGGAAAGTTGCAGCGAAACAATCGGCGATTCCGTTCGCACGGTTTCCAAATGCGTTTGCAGCATCCGAAAAAGAATTTCGACGTTGCCGGTCGGCGAAGGAATTTTGAAAACGCGCCCGTATTTTTCGCCGGAAGCCAGGCCGAGTTGAAAATGAAATTCGGCGACGACGAAATAAATCGCTTCCAGCCGGCGCGAAAGTTGTTCGACAAACCGGCGCAAAACGAAAAGCAGCGGCTCGGCGGTTTCAATTTCATTTTCAAATTCCATTTGCTCGCAAAAAGTTTCCGACGGCGAAATCAATTTCAGCGGACGAATGGAATCGGTGGAAACGCGCGCGAATAATTCCAGCGCGTTTTCGCCGAGACGTTCGGCAATTTCATTTTTTCCCAGCGCGAGAAATTGGCCGGCGGTTTGAATTCCCCAGCGCGAAAGAATTTCCAGAATTTCCGGCGCGGGATTCAGTGCGGCGACGGGCAAATCGGAAACGAAATTGTTCGTGTTTTGAATAATGGAAATTGAATTTGTTCCGCGCGCGGCGAGCAAAGCCAGTTCCGGCGTCGGCGCGATTCCGATTTTTGCTTCGAGATAAAATAGCGCGAGAGCTTTGAGAATTTTTTCGGACCAGTTTTGTAGCGGCGCTGTGTCAGCGCCGTTGGCGGCGGTTGGAAAACCGCGACGGTCACAGACCGCCGCTACAGGAAGCCCTTTCAATTCCATTGTGCAAACGCCGGGCGCGGTCGCTTCGATGTTGGGAGAAAATGCGTAAGCGGTTTGCAGCAAAATTTCCGTGGCGGATTTTTCCTGCAATCGCGAGCGGACTTTTATTTTCAAATGCCCGCAACGCGCCATCGCCTGGCTCGCGGTCATGCCTTCCGCGACGCCAAATTCTTTTGCGAGAGAATTGAGCTGAACAATGGCCGCCTTTGCCAATTCGGAATCAATCAGTGCGACCGGATGCCCGCGCAAATCGGGTTCAAATCGAATAGCGGCTTGCAAAGAAAAATTCGGAATGTAAATGGCGGCGAACATGCGATTTTTTTTCAGGCTGAATTTGCCAAATGCCGCCGGCGCGATCCGCGCGCATCCGATACTTCAAATTTCAATTCCGCCAAAAGCTCTTCCGCGCCGCGATCCAACGCGTGAATCGAACGGCGCGAAAGTTCCAAAGTAATCCGCGTGCGCGCCGCGCTGACAAGCGGTTGCGGCGTCAGGACAACGCAAACGGCGGATGTTTGCTCGACGATGCGTTGAAAACGAAACCAGGTGGTCGAGGGAATTTTGCGAAGTTGCGCGACGGGATTCGCCGCCAGGTCCAGCAACACCGTGGAAATATTTCCGTCGCGCAAAATCAGGTCCGCCGTTTTCAATGCTTCGTCCGCCGAACGACAGCGCGCCCAGAGCAGGCGCGATAAAATCCATTCCTCCGTTTGCGTGACGTCGAAGGAATCGCGTCCGTCCACCAGCGCGATGATCTGGTTTTCCTCCGCCGCGCGGCGAAGAAACGCATTCATCAGCAACGCGCCGCCCGCGCCGGGCCGGGCGACGATTTCCGTCAGCGCGTTTTTCGGCAATCCGCCGCCAAGCGATTCGTCCAAAAATTCCAGTCCGGTCGGCCAATGATTTTGCCGGCGCGCGGGCGATTGCTCCGCGTCGAAACGCGAATCCGGCCATTTCTCTTTCAAGAGCTGGCGCAACTGGATGACATTGGGCGCGGGCATAACCGGTCTTTTAAATTTTACCCGTGTTCCATGCGCGGGCAATGGCAATCCACGGAACTTATTCACAAGAGCAGGGAAATGCTGCGCCGGAAGGTCGGACAAAAGCTGTCCAGTGTGGAAAAAATTAAAACTGCGGCGAAATAGAATTTAAATCGCGCGAAGTTGTGGCGCTGGCGGTTGCGCGAAAACGCGTAAACCGGCGGCAGTTTTTGCGTTGCAATTGATGCTCGGAAAATTCAAAACGGTGGAAAAGGGCGACTTATCGTTATCACCTGATTCGTCGCGCGGGTAAGAACTACGGTTTTAAGTGTGGGCGTGTTTGTGATTTCCGGCAGAATCACATTGGTCCATTCCACTGTGCGAATCGGGCGCGTGCCGATGATGAATTTTGACACGTCCGCCAACGGAACATTGAAATCAAATTCAGCGGTGCGGACACCATAACCACCGATGCTGCCACCGGTAATCAATCTGCGTCCGCCTTTCGTAATGGCAATGACTCCGAACTGGCGCGACTTCATTTTATCCTTGTTCACTGCAATGGAGACAAATGCCTGGCCATCCACGTTTTGACCGATTCCGCCCAATACACTATTACCTTCCAGTCCAACTATTGTCCGGTTCTGTGGAATGACGGAAATGGTCTGCGTTTTCTCCAATGGCCCGATGGTATACCGCAACTGCACAGTAACCTGTTGTGGAATATTCGTTCCCGCGCCAGGACTGAAAGTTTTCACATACCAGCCGAGATTTCCGGTATCCTCGTTTGCATTTTGTTCTGAACCAGACATGGATCCTCCTGCGGATGGAATGATGGCTTGTCCGTCATCATCCAGCAACGCGACATCATTCAAGCTGTTCGCATCGAAAAACGGATGTGAGAACCACAAGTGCAGAAAGCGAGGTTCCGGCGACAAATGCCAACTGCTCACATCCATTCCGCCTGAGTTGATGTGCCGAAGCCAATCCAATTCTGTCGTGTTCGTGACGGGCGAACCATCAGGATGCCATGCGGCAAACGGCTTGTTTGTTTTCCATTCATCCTGCCAGGCGAGGAATTGTAGTTTGGGCGGATCATTCAGGGGCGCATTTTTCACGACCACGACCTTTCCGTTTTCGCGCGAGTCCACGTTCTCATCGAGATAGAACCTTCGGTTGATTTCAGATTCCAACTTTTTCCACCAATCCGGTTGGCCGGCGACGATGAAATCGAATTTATCTTTCGGCAAATCCGCTTCAAAAATGATTTTCAGGGCTGAGTTTTTTTGTGACCAAACGCGTTCGATCAATTCTTTTAAGCTTTTGCCTCTCGCCAGGTAACGATCCTTACCCATCATGTCGAAAGGCACCCATCCTTTAGGCAATGTAGAACTTCGCAGCAGAAAAACAGGAGGAACGTGATTAAAATTTTCGGAGTCCCAAATCCAGTCCCCGGGATATCCGTCGGCTGTGCTGTTTCCCGAGTGAACCGGGCCGGAATTTTCCAAATGCTTCCACCGTTTCGTAATCCAGCCTGCGTTCCTCTCTTCAGCCGCTTCCTCCTTGTTTCCAAAGTAAATGCTCGCGAAAGGTTCACCTGATTCGTCATACATCGAAACATGAGGCAGCCCGGGGACGAGATGCGAACTGAGCAACTCGAACTTACCGCGCCCTTTGGAAATTTGCTTTATCTGTGTTGTATTTACCCGAACGCTGATGTCGTTTGTCGTTGTGATGTAAAGCGCCAGCAAAGCATTGCTGTGGCTGATGAGATTGTAACGGCCTTTGACGATCATCTGATTTTTTGTCCGATTCACGGATGTAATTTCAATGGAGTCGCCATTTGGAAACCAGGTTTGACCGATGGAAAAATTTTGAAAAATCGGAGCATGGGGAACGTGATGTGTTGATAAAATTTGAATCAGAATTGGAATAGCCATGACTAAATCTAGTGAGGGAAACATGAGTCCGCTCATAGTGGCAAAACCCGCTCCAAAAAGTTTTCCGTCAGAACGTTTAATTTGTGCGACAGCAATCCAACTGAAAGCGATTGAAATTAAAAGAAACATAGCCCCTACTAAAATCGAAACCAGCGTTACAAGCATTGCGGGCTTATTCATCGAAATCGTTCCATCAGGAAAGGGAATTTTTGTCGCTAGATCATTAGCCAAAAATCCAAAACCGAATAATAAAACAGAAGCCATTCCAAAACAAAACCCTGCGGCGGCTTTGCGCGAAAAACGCGGCCTTGCTTCCGGCTTCTGAATTCTGATTTCTGGATTCAAATTTTCCGCCGCCACCGTCTCCACCTGCGTTTTCAAAACGCTGGCCTGCTGAAAACGCAGTTCCGGTTTTTTCTCCAATGCGCGTAAAACGATTTCGTCCAGGCGCACGTCTATTTGGACTTTCTTTGATGGCGGCTGAATTTGTTTCTCCGGCAATTCGCCCGTGAGCATTTGATAAAACACAACGCCCAGCGCGTAAATGTCCGCGCGATGATCCACCTCGCCGGGATTTTCCATCTGCTCGGGCGCCATGTAATACGGCGTGCCCATGACTTTCCCGGCGTCGGTAAGCGAGGGCAGGGGATGACTTTCACCCGGCCTTTGGTTACCCGCTCCCATCGGATGAACGAGCGCTTCTGTTCCCATCAATTTCGCGAGGCCGAAATCCGCGACCTTCACGCGTCCGCGCCGATCCAGCAGAATATTTTCCGGCTTGATGTCGCGATGCACGATGCCGTTGTCGTGCGCGAATTGAAGCGCGTCGCAAATCTGCGGCACAATCGCCAGCGCTTCGCGCGCGGAAATCCGCCCGGCGCGCAGCAGTTGCCGAAGATTCACGCCGTCCACATATTCCATCAAAAAATAATAAAGCGGCGCGGTTCCGGTGTTTCCGCCAGCCGCCGTTCCGAATTCATAAAGCGTGACAATGCCGGGATGATTCAACTTCGCAAGCGCCCTGGCTTCGCGCGTGAAGCGTTCGGCGAACGCGGGCGCGTTTCCAATTCCCGGCGGAAGAATTTTTAGCGCGACGATGCGGTCCAGTTGTTTCTGGCGCGCCTTGTAAACGACGCCCATGCCGCCTTTGCCGATGAATTCGAGAATTTCCAGTTGCGGAAACAGCGCCGCCAATTCTTCGGCAGATGGCGATGAAAACGAGGCGCCGCCGCCGGTGATGGTGTCCGCCGCCACGCCTTGCGCGAGCAGGCAGGCGGGACAAAGCCCCGCGGGCGCGGACTCGGGCAGCGGCCTGCCGCAATGCTGGCATTTTTTGTCGTCGGACATCGGCGATTTGGCTTCCGGTTCATTCATACACTTTCCTCAGAAGCAAATCGCGCAAAACGTTACAGGAAAAATTCGGAAATTTGAAAATTCGATTTAAATGTGAATCCGGGAGGCAGGTTTAACGCAAAGGCGCTAAGGAGCGGAGGCGCAAGGATTTTAAACGCTTTTAAGATATTGTGGGAATTATCAATCGGTGGATAAATCTCAGCCCAAATTCAACAATCCGCTTTGCGCCGTGGCCTCTTTGCGCCCTTGCGTTGAACTTCCCGAAAATTGGTTTCGGCTTAACGCCGCCACCAGCTTGTTTTTTTCGGATTGTGATATTCCGGCTGAGTTGAAAGCTGGCGGAGCAGTTGTCCGCGCGCGGCTTCCAGCGCCATGCGAAATTCAAAGTAACTGGCGAAACGATTTGCCGGGTCTTTCGCCAGACTTCGCGAAATCGCATCGCTTGTCGCTTCGGTGATTTCCGGCAGCACGAGATTTGGCGGCGTCAAAGGCGTGTGGACATGCGCGGAAACCAGTTCCTCCACGGTCGGCGCTTCGAACGGAACGTGTCCGGTGACGGCCTGGTAAAGCGTGCAACCCAAACTGTACATGTCGGAAAGAAATGTTTCCTTCTCTCGACGAATTTTTTCCGGCGCGACGTAGTAAGGCGTTCCGTGAGTTTCCGTCAGCGAATCCGGCTCGGCTTCCACGTTGCGCGCGAGACCGAAGTCCACGAGCTTCGGTTCGTTGTCGGCATCGAAAAGAATGTTGCCGGGTTTGATGTCGCGATGGAGCAGATTGTGATTGAGCGCGAGGTCGAGCGCGGAGGAAATTTTGATTCCGATGTCCAGCACTTCGAGTTCTGGAATGCGCGTCTGATGTTCGATTTTTGAATCCAGACTGCCGCGGTCGGCCAGTTCCATCACGAGATAACGTTGGCCTTCCGATTCGTCGAACGTGTAAATGTGAATGATGTTGGTGTGATTGAGCGAGGCGCAGGCGCGGGCTTCGCGATAAAAATCTTCGAGCGCTTTGGGATCATTGAGAAGCTCGCGTTTCATCAGCTTTACCGCAACCATGCGATCCAGCACGGTATCGTGCGCGCGATAAACGGTTCCCATTCCGCCGGACGCAATCACGCTGCGCAACTCGAATTGCCGCAGCATCAGCGGCATCATGATCGAGTGTCCGCATTTTTTGCAGGGTTCGGTCGCCAGCGGCGGCAGATCGCCGGAAATGAAAACTTTTGTGTTACAGCCACTGCAAGTGACCATTTTTAATGGCGCGCTCATGATTCAGGAACAGCATGGATTATTCCGTGCCGAAATTCCAGTTTTGGAGGTGTTTTTGTTTGATAAATGCGGGAAAATCACCCGGCGCGTCGTCATTTTCACGCTTTTTGAATGGAGGGAAATTCATTTCGAGCGATTCCGTAGCGTATCGGCGCGGGTCCGGGCAAGAAGAATTTTTTTGACAGCCGCGGCGAAATAGTGTTTCTTACGCGCGGTCAGAAAATGAAAAACACGTTTGCCATGCCGCAGGGCCGCCAGACAACCAAAGGACTCATGTCCATTTGGCACGGCTGTTCCTCGCCGTTGGGCAACGTGGGTGAAATTTTCTAAACCAAAAAACTAAAATTTCCAGACAACCCGCGATTGCCAAGTCAATCGCGGGTTTTTTGTTTGGGAAAACACGCCGGCCTCGCGCCGGAAAAAAACGAAAGAAAAAAAGAAAACATGAATGCGAATTATAAACGGATCCCGACCCGGTTCGGTCCGGACACCCGCTTCGAAGTGAAGCCGGTTCCGCCCGCAACGTTTCGGGCCACACAGGAAAACGAACTGGAGCGATTTAAAAATCGTTTGCTCAAAGAACGGCTGGACGAACTGACCGAGCCGTCGTTCAACGCTTATTTGCGGCGCGCCGCAAATGAAGCCGCCGCAATCGCGTGGGCGACGCCTTATCCGTTGCTCGTGTTGCCGGTGTTGTTCGAGGAAAAAGCGGAAACGGCGGTGCTGCAGGCCAAACGCCAGGCCGGCATCCGCGAACGCAGCCGTGAGCTGCTCGTTGTATGAAATACGTCCAGTTTAAAGTGGGGACTCGGCGAGGCGGGGAGTCGTTTGCGCCGGCGAATTCCGCAATGCCGGAATGTCGCGCCTGCGCAAACGGCTCCTCGTCCTGCGATTAACACCCCGGACGGACAGCCGAAAATTCATGGGACGGCGAAGTCGCACAAATCGGTTCTTCCGATTCAAGCGACTTTGCCGTCCCGACGCTTTTGGATGAGGTCGTTCGGTGAAGCTGCGTGCTAAAAATTCGAATGCCGAAATCCGAAAATCCGAAAGAAATCCGAATTTCGAATTCCGAGTCAATCGGGCCACGAGAAAACTTCACGTTCGCGTTGCCCGGGAATATTTCAAAAGCATTTCCATCACGTGCACCGTGCTTCTCTTCTGATTCGGCGTTCGGACTTCTTTCGGATTTCGAGCTTCGGATTTCGGGATTACTTTTACCCCTATTTCTTTTCCTTGCTGTCGTTTTTTGAAGAAGTCGGATGAGCGCCGGTGCTTTGGCTCGTGTCCGGTCCCTGCGGCGGCGGCAAAGGCACGGCGGGTTGATTGAGTTTTGGCAGCAGGGCGCGGATAAAAGCGTTTTGCAAAATGCCTCCGATGGTTGTCCATAAATCCACGTTGCCTCCGCTTTCAAACGTGCCGGAAATGGGAATCGTCGTCGCGAGTTGATCGTAAGGCTGGTTCCGCAAAACGTGGCTGACTCCTGCGACAATGGCTTCCCAGAAATCGTGGAGAATGTTTTCGTGTTTTGCCTCCTGCCAACTGAAAATCTGGAGGTTGTAAAAGAACGGTTTGACGTAGCCCTGGTAATGTTCGTGCGCGGCGGCGATGTCGAGAAACGTCGCGAACGTTCCGTGCTGCACGTCGAAATGCCCGTACGATTTCATGAAATCGTTCAACGCGGTCAAATCCACATTGGTCAGGCTCGCGGTCATTTTGAAAGTCGGCGTGTCGGCGAAAGGATTCATGTGCAACTGAAGTTTCAGCGCGCCGTTGCCGGTTGTGTTGGCGTACGCGATCAGGCCCGCGGGCAAGGCAACTTTCTCGTCGCGCACATTTGTCAGATTGGTTGCCGTGGCAAAAAGATTTGTCACGGCGAGAGCGACGGGCGGATTGCGATGCGGATCGGAAAATCGAATCGCGCCGTCGTTGACCTGGAAACGATTGATCGTGAACGGAAGCAGCTTTTCCAACGTCTGTTTCCAGTTCTTGTGCATTCCAACCTGTTTTTCCTGTTCGGTCGGGCCGTTTTCAAAATTAATCTCCGGACGGTTCACAACGATTTTGCCCACGAACGCGCCGTGAAATAGTTCCTTCCATTCCACCGAAATATCCATTTCCGGGATTTTGAGAAACGGCGCGGTGACATCGGCGTTGGTCTTGACGAATTGGATTCCCTGAATGGTGTACGCGCCGCGATAAAGATTGATCCTCACGTTTTTGACTCCGGCATCGAAACCTTCCACCTGTTTCAACGTGTGATTCACATAATCCAGCGCGAGGTACGGCAGCGCCAGCCGAATGCCGACCAGCAAAATGCCGATTGTTGGAATCGCAATCCAAAGATCGCGCGCGCGCCGGCGCCAGAAACCGCGATGTTTTTTTGGTTTGTGCGCTTTGGCGGATTCCTTCTCGGAATGTTTTGCCGCGCCGTGTCGAAACGATTGCGTCAGGTGTTTTCGCCGGCGATCACGGTCATTAACGGCGTATTGGCTTGGCTCGATTTTTACGCCCTGATGCTGCGCGTAAACCTGCGTGAATTCCGCGCCGAAATAGAGAATCACCGACGCGTAATAAACATAAAGCAGAATGACCACAAACGCGCTGCCTGCGCCGTACGCGGAAACATCGGTTTCATGGCTGAGATAAAGTCCGAGGAGATATTTCCCGCCGGAAAAAAGCGCCGCCGTTCCAATCGCGCCGACCCACACGTCGCGCCAGCGGATTTTTACGTCCGGCAGGATTTTAAAAATCAGCGTGAACAAAACGGAAATCACCACGAACGACGCCAGTCCCTCGAAAAACGGAGCCATCCAGTCGGGAAGCGAAATGGCCTGGCCGACGAAATGAGTAAATGCGTTGACCGCCGTGCTGAGCGCCATGGAAACGAGCAGCAGAAAACCAATTCCCAAAACCATCGCGAGCGACAATACACGGTCGCGAACGAAAAGCCAGGTGCCGTGCCCGGGTTTCGCGCGGACGCCCCAGATGATATTCAACGATTCCTGAAGCTGCGTGAAAACAGCCGTCGCGCCGAACACCAGCGCGATTCCGCCGATTATCACCGCGAGCAGGCCGCCGCTTTTTTTCTGCGCCGTCATCATGGATTGAATCATGTGCGTGGCCTGCGGGCCGACAAACGACGTCAATTGCCGCCCGACTTCCTCGCTGACTTTCTGCTCGCCAAAAACCAGCGCGGCGAGTCCGGCGATCAGTACGAGTAATGGAGCAATGGAAAAAATCGAGTAATACGCCGTCGCCGCGCTCAGGCGCAGAATCGGGTCGGCCGAGAATTTTTTGATCGTGTCTTTGAGTAAGGCCCAAACTGATTTCACCAAAAACCTCCCACTTGAAAATCTAGTCGGGAATTTTCACCGGGCAATCCGAAGTTCGCGGCGCGTTCACCCGATTTTCCTTCGGTCCAAACCCCAGACAACACGGGCAAAAAGTCCCGTTGAGAAAAACTTTAAGCCGAAGAAAGTTGACGCGAGGATCGGATGAAACGGCTTGCCACTTTAATCACATTGATCGGTTTTCTCCTGACCGGCTGCGCTTCGCGCGGAGCGCATCGCGGCGCGGCCACAACACCGGGCGGCCAGACCACCGGCGCGTTTGCCGATTCGAAAACCGATGTCGCACCGAACAACGCGGGCGTTACCAACGAGGAAAGCGCCGCTTCGCAAAAACCAACCGCGGATGAGGCGAAGGATTATCGCGCGGCAACAAACGCGAAAAATTCCGGAGGCGCGGGCGTTCCCGGCGGAACGTTATTCGGGCGCGGCACGGGAACGAAAGGCGCCGGGCCATTGTTCTGGTTTTACGTCGGGCTGGGAATTGTGTTTCTCATCTGGCTGATGCTTGCGATCATGTATCGCGTCCGCGTCAGAAAACAGGCCCGCCAGGAGGTTTCGATTTCTCACGTCCGTCATCAACGCCGCCGACGAAAGCGATCTGCGTAGGGAATTAACAGGAAATCCGAAATCCGAAGGAGAAACGTCGCGGCGATGGACTTTTTGAAAGCCACTGAATAAACGTGACGTTGAAATCTCTCAGACGGATTATTCGAGTTTCGGAATTCGGGTTTGCTTCGGATTTCGGATTTCGCCATTCGGATTTTTTGCGCAACGGATTTTCATTTTTACAAACGTGGATTTAGCCGCCGCAGCCAATCTCATTGAAGCCGGGGATTGCTTGACAGTTCGGATAGCATTCCTTTGTGTCGTCTGAAAATCGGCAAACGAAAACACCTCAATTCCGAAAACGGCGCGCGGGTGTTTGGGCGGCGAGCGTCATGGCGATTTGCGCGATTACCGCATTGATCCGGCTGCATGACATTCCCGGGTTCCGAGGCGAAATTCCGTCAAACTCCGCTTCAAAAATTTCCGCCGCGCCCATCGGGAAATCGGAAGATGAAGAAGCGATTTTCAATCAATACGGCGGCTCGGCTTCCTGCGTGAAATGTCATCGGGAGGAATTCAATTCCTGGAAAACATCTCATCATGCGCTGGCGGAACGCGCGATTGACCCGGCGCTCGACACGGCGGCATTCGAGCCGGCGCGAACGGTTTCTGACGGCGCGGAAATGCAAATTAAAAACGGTCAATTTGAATTTTCCACCGATATTCAAGGCGCGCGGAAAACATTTTTTATTCAACGCGTGATCGGACACGAACCGCTTCGGCAATTTCTGGTTTCATTTCCCGGCGGACGTTTTCAGACGCTTGCCGATTCGTATGATCCGCGAAGCAATGAATGGTTCAATGTTTTCAGCGACGG
>DASSNZ010000107.1:0-6489 GCA_035701135.1 Verrucomicrobiia bacterium | reverse complement strand
GAGGAAATTTTTCGCGCGCGCCTCGGCCAACGCTTTATTCAACAGCTTTGCGCCTTCGGGCATTTCGCCGCGAATGTAAATATAAGCAAGGTGAACATCGTTCGCGAAACACGAGATGATCATGCCCTCGATCATTTGATGCGGATCTTTGTGAATGATCTGACGGTCCTTGAACGTGCCAGGTTCGGATTCGTCGGCGTTGCAAATCAGGTAAATCGGCTTGCCGCTTTTTCGATCCACGAAGCTCCATTTCAATCCGCAGGAAAATCCCGCGCCGCCGCGTCCGCGCAATCCGGAGGCTTTCACCGCGTCGCGAATCTGTTCCTGCGGCGATTTCTTTTTGCCATCCGGCAAATCCACTGGCGGCATCGCGAGCGCCTTGCGCAGCGATTCGTAACCGCCGTGGCGCAGATAACATTCGATGTCCGGCGTGTAACCGGGTTCATCGGCGAATTTTAGAATTAATCGGTGCTCTTGCGGCATGGTTAGGCTGTGAAATTTGAAATTCGAAGCGCGAAATCCGCAGGAAATGTGGAATGCGAAATCCGAATTGCGGATTGCGGAACCAGGCGTTCGAATTTCGGGCTTCGAACCGGCTTCGGATTTCGAATTTCGGTTTTCGGGATTCCTCCGCTTGACTGGCCGCGCAAAGTCTCTACGTTGTGACGCGCTCCGGCCTGCCCGATGGTGTAACGGTAGCACAGCAGACTCTGGATCTGTTTGTCATGGTTCAAATCCATGTCGGGCAGCCAACTTCCCAAACGTGTTTTACCGCAGAGACGCAGAGGCGCAGAGAAAACTACCGAAAAAATTTTCGCCAAGGAGCGCGGGTCTGTGAGCCGCAGCGCCTCGCGAAGTTCTGAATTGCTGCGGCTCACCGAGCCGCGCTCCGCAGTTATGCTCTGCGTCTCCGCGTCTCTGCGGTTGGAAAAGTTCTGTTTCATTTGCAGTTTCCCAAAATTTCATCTGCCTTCGCGTGACTCACACCTTCGTAAAATGCGTCGTTGCACATCATTACAGGCGCGAAACCGCATCCGGCGAGGCATTCGACAAATTCGACCGTGAACTTTCCGTCCTTCGTCGTCTGCGGTCCGTGCGCGTGGGAATCCAAACCCAGCTTCTCGCAAAAATGTTTGTGCAATTCATGCGAGCCGCCGAGCGCGCAACTCAGTGTGCGGCAAACCTTGATCTGATATTTGCCCGTTGGCTTCAGACGGAACATCGGGTAGAACGTCACCAGTTCGTAAATATTGATCGGTTGCAGATCGAGCTTCTTTGCAATCCATTCCACCGCGTCCTGCGAAATCCACCCGAAATGTCCCTGAACCGCGTGCAACAACATCAACGACGCGCTGCGTTTTTGCGGATAATGACTGATCAATTCATCTATCTCCGCCTCCAGCGCGGCGGACACGGCGAAATCCGGCTGGCGTTGCAGCGGATTGGGAATCGGCTCGGTGACGGTAGCATTCATGCGAAAAACTCTTCTGACAAAACCGAAAATTGAAATCCGAAATCCGAAAGGCCGAAATCGGATCCGCGAAAAATTTTCGGGGCAATCATTTCGGATTCAGCCCATCGGATTTGCTTCGGTTTTCGAATTTCAAATTTCGGATTTTTTTTCATCGGTCGCATTCTCCCATCACAAAATCAAACGAGCCCAGAATCGCCGTGATGTCGCTCACCATGTGGCCGGGAAGAACGTGCGGCAGAATGCTTAAATTCACAAACGACGGCGAGCGGATTTTCAAGCGATACGGCGTGCCGCCGCCTTTGCTGTTGATGTAAAAGCCCAGTTCGCCTTTCGGATTTTCCGCGCCGAAATAAACCTCTCCCGGCGGCGCGTTCACGCCCTGGGTCACGTTGATGAAATGGTGAATCAATTCCTCCATTTTCGTCAGCACACGTTCCTTCGGAGGAAGGACAATTTTCATGTCGGCCACATTCACCGGCCCATCCGGAATTTTGTCCAGGCATTGCAGCAAAATTTTGACGCTCTGGCGCATTTCCTCAATGCGAACCAGGTAACGATCATAACAATCGCCGGCCGCGCCCACCGGCACTTCAAATTCAAGTTGATCGTAAACGAGATACGGATGCGCCTTGCGCAAATCAAAATCCACGCCGCTGCCGCGCAGGTTCGGCCCGCTCAACCCGTAATCAATCGCGTCTTCTTTTGAAATCACGCCGACGCCCTGGGTGCGATCCACGAAAATCCGGTTGCGCGTGAGAAATGTTTCCGTCTCGTCAATGTTTACGACGACTTCGCGGCAGAATTTCCGGCATTGCTCGATCCAGCCCGGCGGCAAATCGCGCGACAATCCGCCGATGCGCGTGTAAGTGGTCGTGAACCGCGCGCCGGTCAACGCTTCGATGAGATTATAAATTTTTTCGCGTTCCGTGAACGTGTGCAGGAAAATCGTGATCGCGCCAATGTCCAGCGCGAACGCGCCCATGCCGAGCAGATGCGATGAAATCCGCGCCAGTTCGCAGCAGATGACGCGAATGAACTGGCAGCGTGGCGGCAATTGTTTGTCAACGCCCATCAACTTTTCAACCGCAAGCGCGTAAGCGACGTTGTTGGCCAGCGGCGCGAGATAATCCAGCCGATCCGTGTACGGAATGAACTGGGTGTAGGTCATGTTCTCGGCGATTTTTTCATCGCCGCGATGCAGATAACCGACGTCCGGCGCGGCTTTTGTGATGATTTCGCCATCGAGTTCCAGAACAATGCGCAGCACGCCGTGCGTCGCCGGATGCGACGGTCCCATGTTGAGAACCATCTTTTCCCCGTGAATATCGGGCAATTCATCCGTCGCCGATGCAACGCGCGCGGCGGATTCTTGAATTTGGATGTCGCGAGTCTCGGGCATTTTATTTCAAACGTTTTTTCCAACTTTCCGGATAACGGCTCAAGTGAAAGATCGCAATAATTTGAATCCGGTCTGGCAACTCGCGATACAACAACCGATACGGAAATGACATGACGCGACAGCCGCGAACTGGCTTTTCGTAAAATGGCCATCGTTCCGGGTTGGCGCGGATTTTTGCCGCACATTCAGCAACCGCATCCAAAAATTTCCTGCCCAGTCCGGTTTCACGTTTGTCATAAAATTGCGCGGCTTCAGCCAATTCGATTTCCGCCACACTTAAATAAGTCAGCCGCTTCACTTCACCTTTTGATAGGTGTCATGGAGAACTAAATCGCCGTCGCGTTCGGTGATTTTTCCCTCGTCAAAAGCAGCGCATCGCTCAAGCGCCTCATCTCTCCAGGCCGCTTCAATTTCCGGCGAGCCTTCTTCATTTTCCAGGCTTACCAGCAAACGGCGAGCGAGACTCGCCCGCTCGCGAGTCGGAAGCGAGAGAGCTTCGATAAAAATTTTTTCAGTTACTGCGCTCATAAAATTTTTATTATCCACTGATTTTCAGTTTGCCAAAATTTTAAACAAAGCTATTTCTTTTCAATCGGTCCCGGTCCGAAACCTTTTCCGTGCGCATCTTTGATATCTTTGCGGCGCTCGACACGATTCGTTGTTGAAAGCGAATCTGTTTCGGGAATGCGCACGCGCGGTTCGCGGGCAATCGTGTCCTTGCCTCCGGAAATCGTTACGAACGGGCCGCCTTCCAACGGCGCGGGACGGGTGAATGCCACGTCCGGCATTTCGCTGGTTTTTCCGGCCAGTGGAAAATCTTTTCGCAACGGAAAATAAGGATAGCCTTCCCACATCAGAATTCGACGCAGATCGGGATGCCCGCGAAAACGAACTCCCATCATGTCGTAAATCTCGCGTTCATGCCAGTTCGCGGTGCGCCAGACGGAAGTCACGGTGGGCAACTCGCTTTTCTCCTCGCTGACATCGGTTTTCAGGCGCAGATGACAATGGTGTCCGAATCCGTAGAAATGATAAACCAGCGTGAATCGTGGGTCATCGCCGTAATTGTCAATGCTCGTGATGTCCACGAGATAATCGAATTTCAGTTCGTTTTTGATGAACGCGCAGATTTCCGCGACCTGTTCCGCGTCGGCGAGTTTCAAAGAAATTTCGCCGCGAAATTCCATCGGCTCGGAAATCAAATCTCCGAACTTTGCCTTTATTTGATTTGCAAGTTCGAGCGCGGTCACAATGAAAACAAGTTGAAACCACAGATGAACACGGATGAACACGGATAAAGCGCTGGTCTGCAATCCGCAGCATTTCGGAAATTCAGAGTGCGGTCATGGCACTGCGGATCATGAAGTTGCGCTCCGACTTCCATTTGAAATCCGTGTTTATTCGTGTTCATCCGTGGTTAAATCGTGATTGGCCTTTCAGCGCTTTGAGCTTCATTTGTTTGTCAGTTCGAATTCCGGTTTCGCAGTGCCCGGCTTGGCGGTTTCGGCCACTTTTTTTTGAGTGGAAAGCACCGGTTCTTTGGCGACTTTTCCCTGAAGCTTAATCAGCGCGTCGAGCAATGCTTCCGGGCGCGGCGGACAACCGGCCACATAGACGTCCACGGGAAGAATTCTGTCCACGCCCTGCAAAACCGCATAACTCCGATACATGCCGCCGGTCGAAGCGCACGCGCCCATCGCGATCACCCATTTCGGTTCGGCCATTTGATCGTAAATGCGTTTGACGGCCATCGCCATTTTGTAGGTCACCGTTCCGGCGACAATCATGACATCCGATTGACGCGGCGAAAAGCGCATCACCTCCGCGCCGAACCGGGAAATATCAAAACGGCTCGCGCCGCACGCCATCAATTCAATTGCGCAACACGCCAGGCCCATCGGCATCGGCCAGAGGGAATTTTTGCGAAACCAATTCAACGCGGCATCCACGCGGGTGACGATGACGTCGCCTTCGATTTTCGAGTCGTAACCAAATTCAGTGCGCGTTTGCATAAAGATTCCGCAAATGCCGGTCGGCACAGAGAACGTAATTGCGACGAAAAAAGCAGGCAAGTTGAATTTGTGATTTTTTTCACAAAGTATCCAATTTCCCTCTTGCTTCCCGTCCGCCCGCGCTTATCTTTCGCGTTGCCCGGACTCCGCGTGTGCGGATGTTCATTGAGGCTGAGAAAGAGAAGTCAACGAATAACCTAACCTTCAACCTCCGTTGCCCCGCAACGTCTGGTCCGTTAGGCAATGGAGCCGGAAAGCCCCGCGCTGTTCCCCTCCTCGCAGTTCACAAGTCCGTAAAAGCATTATGCTCACAATGGAAGAAGCCCTGAAGCAAAGCAACGTGCGCTTTGCCGCAGGCGAAATCGTCAAAGGCACCATCATCGAAGTCCGCCCCAAAGAAGTCCTGGTGGACATCGGCTACAAAAGCGAAGGCGTCATCTCCGGCGCTGAATTCGACGACATCAAAGCCGTCAAAGTCGGCGATCAGATTGATGTCCTCATTGAAAAACTCGAAGACAAGGAAGGCATGGTCGTTCTGTCGCGCGAAAAAGCCGAGTTCAAGAAAAATTGGGAACGCATCCTTACCATCTGCAACGAAGGCGGCGTCATCGCCGGCAAAGTCAAAGCCGTTGTCAAAGGCGGATTGCTCGTCAACATTGGCGTCGAGGCCTTTTTACCCGCGTCGCAAATTGATGTCACCACGCCGAAAAATCTCCAGCAATACGTTGGAAACACCTACGATTTCAAAGTCGTCAAAATCAATCAGGAACGCCAGAACATCGTTCTCTCGCGCCGCGAATTGATCGAGCAGGAACGCAGCGAACGCCGCCAGAAATTGCTCACGGAAATGACGCCGGGCGACATCCGCAAAGGCACGGTCAAGAACATCACCGATTTCGGCGCGTTCATTGACCTGAACGGCATTGACGGTCTGCTCCACATCACCGACATGAGCTGGGGCCGCATCGGGCATCCTTCGGAAATTCTCAAAGTCGGCCAGGACATTGACGTTGTCGTTCTCGACATCAATCGCGAAAAAGAGCGCGTCAGCCTCGGTCTCAAACAGAAGATGGTCAATCCCTGGGACAGCATCGAAGCGAAATATCCGATCGGCGCGAAAGTCAAAGGCAAGGTCGTCAACCTCGTTCCTTACGGCGCATTCGTGGAACTCGAACCCGGCGTCGAAGGGCTGGTTCACGTCACCGAATTGTCCTGGACCAAACGCATCGCCAAACCTTCCGATGTGCTCAAAGCCGATCAGGAAATCGAAGCGATCGTTCTCGGCATCAACCGCGACGAGCAGAAAATTTCCCTCGGCGTGCGCCAGCTTGAAAGCAATCCTTGGGACCAGGCGCAAACCAAATATCCTCCGGGCACCAAAGTCAAAGGCAAGATTCGCAATCTCACCAGCTACGGCGCTTTCGTCGAACTGGAAGACGGTCTCGATGGCATGATTCACGTCTCGGATATTTCCTGGACGCGCAAAATCAACCATCCTTCCGAAGTGCTGAAGAAGGGCGACGATGTCGAAGCTGTGGTGCTCGAGATCGACAAAGCAAACCAGCGCATTTCGCTCGGTCTGAAACAGCTCGGCGAAGATCCCT
>DASSNZ010000106.1:0-3478 GCA_035701135.1 Verrucomicrobiia bacterium | reverse complement strand
ATGCGTGTTGTCTTTTCGTCCGTTTGGAATCGTCGCGAATTCGCCGGGTTCGCACCACATGTACATTTTTTTGGAAAGTTCGGGTCCGAGCTTTTTCAACAGTTCCGCGCTGCGTTTCTCGAGATCAAGCAACGGGACTTTCTGCTCGCTCGCAACCTGGCGAACGGCGACGACGTAATCTCCGTGCGTGTCCTGCAATTGGCCGTCGGACGTGAACGCGCGGCGGACAATCGGTGTCGCGAGAATCGGATTCCCTTTTTTCTCCCGCACTTCGCGAACGTATCGCTCCAGGTTTTGTTTGAAGGAACCGAACGGAATGGTGTAACGCTTCGGGTCTTTTTCTTTTTCATCGTTGTGCCCGAATTGAATGATCACGTAATCGCCCGGGCGAATCCTTTGCCGCACAATTTCCCAATGGCCTTCGTCGCGAAAACTTTTCGAGCTGCGTCCATTCAACGCGTGATTTTCGATTCTCACCGCGTCCTTAAAATAGCCGGGAAGCATCTGGCCCCAGCCGCGTTCCGGCTGCGCGGGTACGAGCGGTTTGTTGGCCATCGTTGAATCGCCGATCATGAAAAGGGTCGGCGCGGCATTCGTGGCGGAAGGGTTTTCCTCGGCGCGAGCCGAATTCGCGTGCGACAGAACGCCAAGGGAAACAGTGAAAACGACAGCGGTGAAAAGAGCGCGGATATTCATCATCGTCCGGAAACATAAAAATTTCCGAACGGAATGTGAAGCACGGCTTTTGATTTTAGCGGATTCTCCGGCGGCTCAGATGAATTCGTTGATGAGATTTTCCAGAAATTCCTGGCGTCCGCTGGAATTCGTTTTAGCTTCGCCTTTTTCCAAAATAAAGGATTCCATCTCTTCCAGAGAGCCCTTGCCCTGCTCGATTTTTTTTCCGAACGCGGAATCCCAGGAGGCGTAGCGCTGTTTCACGAATTCAGCGAGCCGGCCGTCCTTGCGAATTGCCGCCGCAATTTTCAATCCGCGCGCCATCGCGTCCATCGCGCCAATGTGCGCGTAGAACAAATCTTCCGGCTCGAAACTTTCCCGGCGCACTTTCGCGTCGAAATTCAATCCGCCGGCGGAAAATCCACCCGACTTCAAAACCGTGAGCATGATTTCCGTGGCGAGATAAATATTCGTCGGAAACTGGTCGGTGTCCCATCCGAGCAAAGTATCGCCGGTGTTCGCGTCAATCGAACCGAGTTTCCCGGCGGCGGCGGCGACTTCGAGTTCATGTTGCATTGTGTGACCGGCGAGCGTGGCGTGATTCGTCTCGATGTTAAGCTGGAAATGTTCGAGCAAATCGTATTCGCGCAGAAAATTCAGGCACGCCGCGGCATCGCTGTCATATTGATGCTTGGTCGGCTCCTTCGGCTTCGGCTCGATGAAGAACGGGCCTTTGAATCCGATTTTCTTTTTGTAATCCACGGTCATGTGGAGAAATTTCGCGAGGTGATCCATCTCGCGTTTGAGATCGGTGTTGAGCAGCGTGGAATAACCTTCGCGTCCGCCCCAGAACACGTAACCCGCGCCGCCGAGTTCATGCGTGACCTCGAGCGCTTTTTTCACCTGCGCGGCGGCGTAGGCGAAAACTTCGGCGTTGCAACTGGTCGCCGCGCCGTGAACGTACCGCGGATGCGCAAAAAGACAGGCCGTTCCCCAAAGCAATTTGACGCCGGTGCGCTGCTGTTCCTCTTTAAGCACCTTCACAATCGCGTCGAGATTTTTATTCGTCTCCGCCAGATTTTTTCCCTCGGGCGCGACATCGCGATCGTGAAACGCGTAAAACGGCGCGCCGAGTTTTTCAATGAACTCGAATGCGACGCGAACGCGGTTTTCGGCATTGCGAACGGATTCCGTGCCGTCGTCCCACGGGCGAATGGCCGTCGGGGCGCCGAACGGATCGGTCAGGCGTCCGCGAAAGGTGTGCCAGTAAACGACCGAGAAACGGAGGTGTTCTTCGAGCGTTTTATCTTCGATGCGTTCCTGCGGATTGTAATGGTGGAAAGCGAGCGGGTTTTTGGATTTCGGTCCTTCGTATTTTATTTTCGAGACGTTTTTGAATGCGCTTTGCATGTAAATGATAATTTTCTACGACGATTCGGAATTCTTGTCGGCCGGATGTCGCCCGGCCAAAAACATAAAAAGAATTTTACAGTTACGGAAAAAAGGCAAATGAACTTTCACGTGAACAGTTTCAAATCGAACCGCCGGGGAATACTAATCGGCCTTTTCCCTGCCGGAATGGACGAAACTATGATTGGGATGGAGAATCACAGGTTCCCCGCGGCGCGCTGTATGCGGAGAATTTGAGAAAACACGAAAAACAGGGCATGGGCCGCGCGCGGGCAAAATCTCTTTCCTTCGCGGAACGGGCAATTATCTTTCAGCGCTTTGATTCGCAAATTGCAATGGCTCGCCCGGAGCATTAGTTTTGAAAGTTCAAGACGCACTGGAAATTTGAAAAATGGACGCAGCGCACATAAGAAATTTTTGCATTATCGCCCACATTGACCACGGGAAAACCACGTTGTCAGACCGGCTTCTGCACCGCACCGGAACCATCGCCACGCGCGACATGGAAGCGCAATTGCTTGACTCCATGGATCTGGAACGCGAACGCGGCATCACCATCAAGGCGCATCCGGTCACAATGCATTACAAGGCGCGCAATGGCGAAACTTACGAATTGAACCTGATTGACACGCCGGGACACGTAGATTTCGCGTACGAAGTTTCGCGCAGCCTGAGCGCGTGCGAAGGCGCGCTGCTCATCATTGACGCCGCGCAAGGCGTCGAGGCGCAAACCGTGGCGAACATGCATCTGGCCGCAAAGCAAAATCTCGAAATCATTCCGGTCATCAACAAAATTGATTTGCCGCACGCCAATGTTCCGCAAACCTTGCAGCAACTTGAGGATGTTTTGACAATCGAATCATCGCTGGCGATTCCGGCAAGCGCGAAACAAGGCATCGGCATCGAGGAAATTCTCGAAGCGATTGTGGAACGCATTCCGCCGCCGAAACCGACGGACCAAGGAGGTTTGCAGGCGCTGGCGTTCGATTCGTATTTCGACACTTACAAAGGGGTCGTCACGCACATTCGCGTTTTCAATGGCGAAGTGAAACCCGGAATGCAAATCAAACTGTTGCACTCCGGCAAAAGTTACGAGGTCAAGGAAGTCGGCAGTTTCAATCCCAAACCTTACACGCGCGAAAAACTGGAACCGGGCGAAACCGGTTACATCACGGCGAACATCAAATCGCCCAGCGATGTGAAAATTGGCGACACGATCACCGACGCGCGAAATCCCGCGCCGCCGTTGCCGGGTTTCAAGGAAATTCATCCGATGGTGTTCAGCGGCATTTATCCGATCAACACGGCGGATTACGAACAGTTGAAATCCTCTATGGGAAAATTGAAGCTGAACGATTCCGCGTTCGTTTATTCGACGGAAACATCCGTGGCG
>DASSNZ010000105.1:0-7772 GCA_035701135.1 Verrucomicrobiia bacterium | reverse complement strand
AACGCGCGTTCCTCCACCGAGCGATTCCGTCTTGCAATTTTTCGTCGGCCGGATTCGATACGTCCTTAATGAAAAATTCTGGAAAGTTTCGCATTGTTCTCGTCACCGCGCCGAACCTGAAAATCGCAAGAAAGCTTTCCCGAATTACGCTGGAATCGCGATTGGCCGCGTGCGCGAATCTCGTCCCGAAAATTGAATCGCATTATTGGTGGCAGGGCAAAATCGAGCACGCCGCGGAAGTTCTGATTTTTTTCAAAACACCCGCCAGGAATCTTCAGGCTCTGGAAAATTTGATTCTTGCGAATCATCCTTACGACACGCCGGAATTTCTCGTTCTCCAGTTGGCGGGCGGAAACGCGCGGTATCTCGATTGGCTGGAATCTACTTGCATTTCCGATAAAACCGAAAAAAGCGGCAAGGGTTAATCTCCAGTTGCGGTGGATTCGCGAGCGCGTAAATTTTCTCAGGGTGAATACGTGGAATCTAATTCCGGCAGTGTTTCTGATCGTGTTGAGCTTCTCACTCGCATCGGCGACGGGAATTATTCTCCTTTACCTGCATCGCCGGCATCAACGCCAGTTGGACGCATTCGGTCCGGTTCCAAATCCTGATCCGATTTTTCCAAATGCGCCGGCGCTTCATCATCATTTTGTGCATCGGCCCGTGAGTTGGATGGCCGTTCGCAGCCGCAATCTGCAATCCGTTCAACAGGCTCTTGGATTGAGTCATCCCGAACCTTGCACGTGGATCGAGGGATTGAGCGGCGAAAAGAGATTATTCATCGCGCCGCCTGTCAACGGCTGGATTCTCATCACCGGCTCCGGTTTGCCCGATCCGGCGGATGACGTGGACGGCTGTTTCCGTTTTCTGCTGGAACTGAGCGGCAAGCTCGGCCAGGTCCAATTCTTCTGCGCAAATCGCATTCTCGCGCATCACGCCTGGGTGCGCGCCGAAAGCGGACGCATCATTCGCGCGTACGCATGGGCCGGAAAAACGCTCTGGAACCAGGGCATCAAAAGCGTTGCGGAATTGGAACTCGGGATGAAATGTTTTCGTTATTTCGAAGCGCCGGAAAATGCGTTGTTCGGCCAGCAGGATGTAAATCTGATGAACACGGAAAAAGTCGCTTTGCTCGCGGCGCGCTGGAGTCTGGATCCGGCGGCGGTTGATGAACGATCTCTTCACTCGGTCGGAATCGCGGGCGAACCGACCCGCCTTTATTGAAGTTTGATTTGCGATTTGAAATCAGATTTTTGGTCATTTGAATTGCGAATTAAATATTTCGCGAAAAATTCTTCTCGCGCATTGCCAGCGTAAATCGTAAATCCAAATCGCAGATGCCAATGTCTCCACGGATTTGTCCCAATTGCGGCGCGGAAATTCCGCGCAAAGCGAAGGCGTGTCCCGAATGCGGCTCGGACGAAAACACCGGCTGGTCGGAGGACGCGCAATACGACGGCCTCGATCTGCCCGATGACAATTTCGATTACGACAAATTTATCCAAAAGGAATTCGGCGGCGATAAAATGTCGCCCTCCGGCCTTTCATGGTTCTGGTGGGTGATCGCGCTGATTGTTCTCGCGGCGTTTGTTTGCTTCTGGCTGCGATGAAATCGAATGGCGGCTTTGGCTAATGCGGAGCGCTCGCGAGAATCCGTTGTTTTCGATCATCCGGCAAACTCGTCTGAGCGAGCCAATTGGCCGCCGCCACGGGATCCGTTCGAATCCAATTGCGCGCGAGATTTTCGATGTTGCTGTTGCGCTGGTTTTCATTTGAAATTTGCAAAACCCAGGGCGCGGCTGTTTCCGGCGAGGAATAGGAAAGCCTTCCGATGTAACCCATAATCGCGGATTGTTGTGAGTCGCCTGCGGGAAGCGATTCCAGCCATTTTCCCGCGCCGACGGGATCGCTTTCCGCCCAATTTCCGGCGATGGTTCCCAACGCAACCGTGCGTTGGTTGCCTTCGGGAAATTGATTTCCCGCCCACGCCGCCGCTGATTTCGGGTCCGACGCGCTCCATTGCGAAACGACGGACATCATCGCGCGATCCTGCGTTTCGCCTGCGGGCAATGTCGCGGCGTAATTGGCGGCATCCTGCGGCGATTGACTTGCCCAACCGGAAAGAACACTGGCGACCGCGGAACTTTGCGCCGCCGCATCGGTAAATTTGTTCGCCCATTCCAGCGCGGCTTTTGGATCGGATTGAGTCAGTTCCCGCGCCACCGCGTTCATCAGACTGTCACGCGAACTTCCGGCGGGCATCGTTTGGACATAATCCGCCGCGCCTTTCGGATCGTTTTGCGCCCATTGATAACTCAGGTTCTGAAACGCGTTCTGTTTTGCCATTCCATCGGGAAGTTGCGTCACCCAATCAATCGCGCCCGCAAGGTCCGTTTGCGCCCAGGTGGAGGCGACCTGGCCGATAAAATTATTTCGCATTTGCCCCGGCGCCATGTTCAACGCCAGATCGGCGGCGGCTTTTGGATCCGCCTGCGCAATCGAGTAGGACATGCTTTGAAACGCCTGTTGCTTGGCCGGGCCGTCGGGAATTGCATTGACCCAATCCATCGCGGCTTTCGGATCGGACTGCGCCCAGGCGCCCGCGATCTGCGCGACGGCTTGATTGCGCGCCTGTCCGACGGGGAGAAGATTCGCAAAATTCACCGCGGCTTCGGGATCGTTGTAGGCGATGCTGGATGCGATTTGCCGGGTGACCTGATTTTTTGCCGCGCCGTCGGGAAGTTTTTGAATCCACGCGAGCGCGGCGGACTGGTCCTGCTGCGCCATTTGCTGAATGACATCGCCGAGCAAATTATTTTTTGTCGAATTGTCGGGAAGATTTTGCACGTAAGCCATGGCCGATTGCGGATCAGATCGCGCCCACTGATCCACCACGGAATTCATCGCGGATCGTTTCGATTGGCTTTCCGGCAACTGTTGGACCCACGATAGCGCTGCGTTCACATCGCTGTTCGCCCATTGCGACGCCACGGAATTGATGAATTGATTCCGCGATTGACCGACCGGCAATGTGAGCGCGAAATCGGCGGCGGCCTGCGGGTCGGATTGCGCCAGATTGTAGGAAATCTGTTGCAACGCGTTTTGCTTGGCCTGTCCCTCCGGCAATTTGCCGACCCAATCCAACGCTTCCTGCGCGTTCTGTTGCGCCAATCCGGCGGCGATCTGGCCGATCGCGCTGTTCTTTGCAAAACCGGCCGGCATGTTTTCGACAAAATCCTTCGCCGTCGCCGGATCGTTGTACGCAAGCTGCGAGAGAATATTCTGCAACAGATGATTTTGTTTCTGGCCGGAAGACATTTGCTGAACCCACGCGAGCGCGCTTTTCGGATCGGATTGAGACCAACGGATAATAATCGAATTCAAAGCGTCCTGTTTGGACTGGCTTTCGGGCAATTGTTTTGCCCAGGCCAGCGCGCTGGAGGCATCCATTTCAGACCATTGCCCCGCGACAGACTGGATGGCGAACGTTCTCGATTGACCCGGCGGAAGCGAAAGCGCCAAATCCGCCGCGGCTTGCGGATCGGTGTTTGCCATTTCCCTGACCACTGCGGAAATCGCGCTCGATTTATCGCGCGCATTTGGAAGAGACTGCGCCCAGGCCAGCGCCGCTTTTGGATCGCTGTCGGCCCACACATCCGCAATTGCGGAAAACGCCTGCTGGCGTTCCCAGCCGGGCGAAAGTCCGGCGGCTTTTGCGGCGGCTTGCGCCGGATCTTTCGTCGCCCACGATCTGAAAATTTCGTAACCGTTTCCCGATCTGCGCAAATTGCTTCCTGGCGACTGAAACAACGCGAGCGCGCCGGACGGATCCGTGTCCGCCATCACTTGCGCGACAACCGAAATGCCCTGATTGCGGAGCGCTCCGGCGGGAAGTTTTTGAACCCACGCCGCCGCGGACGCGGAATCCACTTCCGACCAGCCACGAAGCACGCCGATAATGGCCTGATTGCGGTCGTTGAATCCTTTCACGCCATCGGCATAAGTCATGGCCGCCTGCAAATCGGATTGCGCCCAACGCGCGAGCAAAAGCGAACTAAAATTATTTCGAAACGATTGATAAGCGGGTTTCTCCAGAAACTTTAAAATTTCTGGAATGTCCTGGACGCTGACGGAATCGGCGAGCGCGTACATTTTTTCATATCGGCGCGTCTGGTCCAGCTGCAGCGCGGCTTCAATTTCGGCTTCGGCTTCGGCGAGCGACAACGGCCCGGCGTGTTTCGCAACGGCTGTTTCGGAACGGCGCGGCAGATTTCCGACCGGCGGAAGCGGCGGGCGCTCCACGCTGGATTTCGCCGGAACCGCCGCGGATTTTTTACGGGTCGGCAATTGATGTCCGGCGAACATCCCCAGCGCGAACACGGCGACGAAAAAGATCAGGGCAAAAAAGTTTTTTCGCATAAATTTCGGATGAAATAAAATGAATTGGCTGCTCGCCAAGATTAAAGATTCCCGATCGTTCCGCAAAGAAACAAAAGAGAAACCCGCAACCCCAACCGCGTCACGTCACTTCTCGACCGCGCTGAAAAATTCTCCCGATTTCAAGCGCGTTTTCACGCGTTGACCGGGTTTGACTTCGGCGGCATCGCGCAACAATTTTCCAGTCGCCGCGTCGGTCGTAATTGAATAACCGCGACTCAGCACCTGCTCCGGCCCGAGCAATCGTAATCGCGCCTGAAGTGTTGCAAACTCATTCCGCTGCTCGCGCAGCCGATGTCGCGCCTGTTCGCGCAACCGCTGAATTTCCTGGTCCAGCAATTCGCGTCGTTGCTTCAACAATTGCGCGGGACGAATCCGCGTCCAGCGCTCCGAAAGGTTTCGGATTTCCGCCTGATGCCGCCGAACGCCGTGCTTCGCGCAACGCGAGAGGCTGATCTGCAAATCGTCCAGGCGTTGCAGCCAGTCATTGAGCTTGCGGCGCGGATGCGCGAGCGCGAGACGTCGGCCCACTTGCGTCAATTCGTATCGCTTGCTTTCAAATTGCCGGCCAAGCAATTGACGAATTCGCCGCGCGGATTGAGAAACAAATTCACAACTGGAAAAAACGCCTTCCGTGATAATTTCCGCCGCCGCGCTTGGCGTCGCCGCGCGAACGTCCGCGACAAAATCGCTGATCGTAAAATCAATCTCATGACCGACCGCGGAAACAACGGGAACCGTGGATTCAAAAATGGCGCGCGCGACAATTTCCTCGTTGAACGCCCACAAATCCTCGATGCTTCCGCCGCCGCGAGTGACTAAAATCAAATCGAGATTTGCGGAACGAGTTTCCGATTTAACATTGAAGCGATTCAGCAATTTAATTCCTTCGGCAATTTCCCGCGCCGCGCCGTCGCCCTGAACACGGCACGGAACCAAAATAATTTCCAGTCCCGGATTTCGCCTTCGAATCACATGCAGCACATCGCGAATCGCCGCGCCGCTGGGCGAAGTAATTAATCCAACGCGTTGCGGATATTCCGGCAACGGACGTTTTCGCTCGGGCGCGAACAAGCCTTCGGCCTGGAGTTTTTGTTTGAGTTTCTCGAACGCGATTTGCAGCGCGCCGACGCCCTGCAATTCCACCGAGCGCACGATGAGTTGATATTGACCGCGCGCTTCATAAACCGTCACGTCGCCTTGCAGAAGCAATTTTTGGCCGTCCTTCAGCAACTCGCGATGCGCGACGGTTTCGCCGCGAAACAGAACGCAACTCAACTGCGCGTTGGAGTCTTTGAGCGTGAAATAAATATGCCCGGAACTCTGGACGCGAAGATTGGTCACTTCGCCGGAAACCCAGATTTCGCCGACCTGTTTTTCAAGCAAACGCCGGATTTGCGCGGTCAGTTCGGACACCGACAAAACCTTTCGGATTTGTTCCTGCGGAAAAAGTTCGCCAAAATCCCATTGCGATTTGCTTTTGCTCATCGGATTCAGTTAGCCAGAAATCGCCGCGCGGGAAAACACCGAAGTCGTCACAAAAAATTCAATTTGCAAAAGTGTTTTATAATTTTCCGCCGGCGTCCGGCGCATTGGCGGTCAAAGCGGCATCGGCGCGGCGGGATTCCTCAGCGCAACGAGAAAATCCCGGATCGCATTCAGCATGAATTGCGCGGCAACCGCCGCGAGGAGCAAGCCCATGATGCGCGTGGCGACTTTCATCGCGATTGGATTGAGCCATCGCGCCCCGTGCGCGGACAATCGCAATATCAGATAAGTCAGAAAGGAAATGGCAATGATGATTCCGTAAAGCGCCAGGCTTTGACCGAGATTTTCCGCTTCGGTCTGAAGCAGAATCGCCGTGGAAATCGCGCCGGGACCGGCAAGCATCGGAACGGCCAGCGGCGTGACGGCGATGTCCGTTTTGCCCGCACCGGCCTCGGTTTCCTCGCTGGTTTCCTGAACCCGCGAACGTTGCGCGCGCAACATGTCGAGCGCGACAAGCAGCAGCACCACGCTCGCGGCCAGTTGAAACGCGGGCATCGTGATGCCCAACAGTTTAAAAATCCATTTGCCCGCGATCGCAAAGCTCAAGAGCACGGCCGCGACGACGATGCTCGCGAGTTTTGCCGTTCGGATGCGTTGTTCGGGACTGTCCTCATGCGTCATCGCGATGAACGCCGGAAGCGTCGCCACCGGATCCACGATGACAAACAGCGAACTGGCCGCGAGTAAAATGTATTCGGAGAATCTCATGCCGAACAGGGCGCGAAAATCGCCTCGGTCATTCCGTGAATGATTTTTTTATCGGGTGGACAAATCGTCGCCAGCACTCCGCCCAGATTCGCGCGGGTGGCGTCGCCTTCCCCGGCGACAAAATAATACGGGCAAAGCCGCACGCGGCCTTTCATCGGAGTCAATTGGTTGTTCGCGAAATCAAACCAACCTGCCTCGACGAGCGAAGGACTGTGATACCGCTGCAAAACGTAAGGCGATTGCTCAAATTCCGAAATAGCCTTGTCCACAGCCGCGCTCCAGTCCGCGAGCGAGAGATCGCTTCCGAGATAAACGCCGCGCGCGCCCCAGGCGTGTTGCGAAAAACCGGAGATTTTCAAAATCAATTCGCGTTCCTTTTGCGACAGCGTTTTGAGCTGGCTCCAATCCGTCAGGTTCAGTTCGGGAATCGCGGCGTGCGGCGGAATCGGCGCGGGATCCACGAGCCATGTGTAGGGCGTGTGCTGAAGCATCCGATTGAAAAATCCCTGGCCGAGTTCCTGCCGCCAGAATCCTTGAAGATTCCGGTTCCACAACAGCGCGAACAACATTTTCTCCTCAAAAATCGGCTTGGGCGGCGGCGTCAGGCGAATCTGTTTTTCGACGGCAAGTTCCAGAATTTTTCCTGCGTTCGGAACGTTCGCAAGATCGAACAATTCAAAAAAACGATAAACCGCGTCGCCCATGGAAAAATTTTCGAACTGCGAATTTTGAATTTTGAATCTGGAATCGCCAAGTTGTTTTGCGAGCCATTCCATTTCCGGCCGATACGTCGCCGCTTCGTCGGAAACGACAACGTGAACTTTTTCCGCGTTGCCAAAAATGCTTTCAAAACCGCGCAACATTCCGTCCGCGCCGCCGAGCAGATTCGAAGTCGAATTCTGAACTTCAGGTCTGGAATAGGTTTGATTCAGCCACGCTGTCAGACCAATGCCGCCGGGAACCGAATCGAGTTCCGTGATGCTGACGCCGTTTTCGGTGATGAGCAGATCGGGACGAATGACGCGCGGCACATCGTTTTTGAAAACGGGCGAACGCTGGAGTTCAATCAGTTCCGATGG
>DASSNZ010000104.1:0-2013 GCA_035701135.1 Verrucomicrobiia bacterium | reverse complement strand
TGAGTTTTGAGTCTTGAATGGATTCGGAATCGTCAGTTTTTCCCGAACCCGAAACTTGAGACTCGGAACTCGGAACGTTTCCGCTCACCACCATTCCGCGCCGAACGCCGAGCGATTGCAGCACGAGCGCGAGTGGTTCGCACAATTCCGGTCGCGGCACGCCGACCAGTTGCGCGGTCGGATGCGCCGGATTCAGCAGCGGGCCGAGAAAATTAAAGATCGTTCGTTGCCCGCGCTCGGCGCAAAGTTTCCGCGCGGGACCGATGAACTTGAATGTCGGATGATAAGCCGGCGCAAAGAAAAATGCGAAATTCCGATCGCGCAAAGATTGCGCCGCTTCGTCCGGCGGAAAATCCACGCGCACGCCGAGCGCTTCGAGAACATCCGCGCTTCCGGCCTGCGATGTCACGGCGCGATTGCCGTGTTTGGCGACGCGAATTCCCGCCGCCGCGCAAATCATCGCGACCGTTGTGGAAATATTAAACGTGTTCAGCCGGTCGCCGCCCGTGCCGCAGACATCCAGAATTTCGCCGGAGCGCGTTTCCGCATCGAGCGGCGGCTGAACGGATTTTTCGCGCAACGCACGGGCGAACGACGCGATTTCCTGAACCGTTTCGCCTTTCAATGCGAGGCTGCAAAGGAAATCCGCTTTAAGCGCGGCGGAAACCGATTCGTTGACCAGTTGCCCGACGGCGTCGTGGATTTGCTCGTCGGAAAGATGCTTCGACGCGGCAAGTTCTGTGATGAGTTTTTCCAGCACCCGGGAATTCTAAGGCGCTATTTAAAAAGTCCAAAGAAAATTGCGAATTGATGGTGGAGCCGAGGGGATTCGAACCCCTGACCCCCACAATGCCATTGTGGTGCTCTACCAACTGAGCTACGACCCCATCAAAGCGAACGGGAATCTAAAGTGCCGGTCTGAATTGTCAAAACAGTTTTTCCCGCGAGCACAAAAATGAATGTGTTGGCGCAATTCTGTCGGCAGGATGCCGGCGGCACGTTGCGTCCACTGACCGGATGACATTCCCGGCGCGCGGTATTATATTCCCGAACGGCGACGCTGAAATTTTTCAAGTTTCCTTAAATTCAACAACGGCGCGGCAAAAAAAATTTATGGCAGAGGCAAACGCAATTTCTCCGGCGGGAAAAAAACGGCGCGGGTGGCGCATTTTCGGTTTAATCATCGCCGTTCTCATCGTGCTGATCGTCGCGGCATTTTTTATCGTGACCAGCACCGGATTTTTCAAATCCGTCATTTTGCCGCGCGTCGGCAAATCGCTGAATTCGGACATCACGGTGAGCGACGCTTCGATTCATATTTTCAGCGCGGTCACGCTGCGCGATTTAAAAGTGACGCCGAACGGCGCGGAAACGTTGCTGACCGCGCCGGAAGTTCGCGCGCGTTACAGCCTTTGGCAGATCATTCGCGGCAATATCAAAATCGGCGAGGTCGCGATGGTTTCGCCGACGATTCATATCATCGAAAAGCCGGACGGCAGCAGCAATCTCGATCCGCTGATGAAAGCGCTCACGAAAGAACCAAAGGAAAAGAAGAAACCGGAAAAGCCTTCCAAACCCGCGCAAGTGCAATTGGATCATCTCACGATTACAAACGCGACGGTCATTCAGGAAAAATTATACGCGGGCGCAAATCGCGATCTTCTGGAGATTTCCAACGCGAACTTTACGGTGTCGAATCTGAAAAACGGCGGGAGCGGAAAAATCGCAATGAGCGCTGGAATTCTGGTTCAGAAAAATCCGCCCGCGCCGGAAACGAACGGCGTTTTGCAGGCAAAGTTGAATGGCAATTACGATTTCGCGATGTCCGCCGATTTGAAACCGCAATCCATTCAGGGGCAATCGCAATTGACCGTCACGCGCGCCGAAGGCTCGTTGAGTGATCTGGCCGCGTGCGTGGTGAAACTGAATTGCGATGTCGCGCCGACGGAAATCAAACAGGTCGCATTGCAATTTCAAAAAAACGGCGAAGTGTTAGGCGAAATCCATGCGAAC
>DASSNZ010000103.1:0-20918 GCA_035701135.1 Verrucomicrobiia bacterium | reverse complement strand
GTTTCTTTCCCGTCAAGCTTAGAGTTTCAGCGAAAGGAAAACCGCTATGCGAAAACGTAGCCGGTCACGTCCGGGTTATACCCTGATTTTCCGCCCCTGGACAACGCATCCAGTGACGAAACAGGTCATATATCCAAAGCGGGGCAAGGTGTTTCCCATCTGGATAAAAACTGATGGCACTCAGCTTGACCTGAGTCTTACCGAATAAACAATGTGCCACGCGGGGCGTTTCCTCGCGTGGCCTAATTGTTGTTGCTGGACCGTTCAAGAATCAATACCGCACAGACAAATTGAAACTGAGGGAGAATCCAGTGAACTTAGCGCGCCGTGTTCCGCAGACCGAAACCAAGAGTGTCTCAGCCAAAGGAAACTGTCAGAGACCCTAAATTCACCATCGAAGTCAAAGGATTACCACCCCAAGATTACGTTGCTGTTCCCACCACGCGCGGCTATTCGCTGTGACGTATTGCAGGAAGCGAAGTTTTCCCGGCGAATAAAGCGGTGCGTGAGCATCGAAAGTTTTCCGGGCATAGGTTTCCCACCGGTCAGTTGTGCTGAACACCAGTTGAAGCCAATGCGCTTCGGCTTTGAAACCTCCATTCTTTAGCGCGTTGAATGTGTTCGTGTAAGAGTCTCCGCGAACATTGATAACTTCGGCCCAAATGTGTTCGCATTTTTCCGCCCGGATAGCCTCAGCCATTTCCTGCGCGAAACGGTTGTAATCGGTTTGTGGCAGACTTGGACAGATCATTCCGAATGTCCGGTATCCGTGATCCTGCAACCAGTGAAGCGAGGCGATGCGTTTGCTCACCAGTGGGCAATCCCGCTCAAAGACTCTGGCAAGGTTGTCATCCAGTGTGCCGGTGCTGACGCCGTAAATGATCCGGCGTTTTGCATCGGCAATGCCGTCCAGACCTTCGGCGATTTTGGGAAGCAGGTTTGATTTCGAGAGCAACCGGATTTGCCAACAGGTCAGTTCAAGAATGACTTTGCAAAGT
Organism: Verrucomicrobiia bacterium; assembly: GCA_035701135.1. Lineage (GTDB taxonomy): Bacteria > Verrucomicrobiota > Verrucomicrobiia > Limisphaerales > DASXHY01 > DASXHY01. Next base: position 19,920 of record DASSNZ010000103.1, on the reverse strand, counting down.
TCGATTGTCTCACGAACCAGTTCCATGTTTCCCGCCACGTCCACGAGCGGGCTGGCGTAGATCACGCGGGTATCGGTGAAGTCGTAAAACTTCGGATTGCCGCGAGCATCCGTAAGCTGTTTCCGCATGGCGTCCACCGCACCAGCCCGACGGATAACAACGTCCTCATGCTTTTCCCTGATGCCGGAAAGGTGCGGAGATTTCCGCATGATGTCCGGCACGTAGCAGAAGGAGCAGCGGTACACGCAGGCCGAGCCAGCCGAAAAAGTCGGCCCATCGCAAAGCAGCTTGTGGCGGAATGCCGAATCAAAATTGATGATGGACTTGGCCGGCACTTGAAAGACCGGCTTTCCATTCATTACAAAACGAGTTTCGGGTTTCATTGGGCCACCGCCGTTCCGGGTGCGGGACGAAGGCCAGCGCGGACATCCTCCCAATACTTGTTTGCGGCGGCGATGCGGCTGGCGCATTTGGCCGGTTTGCTTTCACGCGCGTTTTTCTTTTCTTCCGGCAAAATGCCGAATTGAAGAAAACTTGCCGCCTGTAACAAGGCTTCACGGACATTGCCGCAACTGGACAGGACAATCCAATCGGCGGCGGAGCGCGGAAGCTTCCAGCGTTTCACCAGCCAGCGGTTTAGATCGGACTGGTCCGGCGGCGAAACTTTCGCCAGTTGAAAGCGGCTCTTGAACCGTTCGCTGAGTGTGCCGGTATCCTCGTTGCTCGTTCCAATGATAGCCGCGCGCGGGCGCAGTTCATCCAGATAACTGAGCATCAATTCCTGTGCGGCCATGGGAACCAAATCCAGTTCATTGATGATTTTGATTGTCCAGCCGCCGAATAGCGAGCGGTAAGCCGATTGCATCTGCCATTCGCGCACCACTTCAATCGTGACATTGCGGCCATTGGTGCGCTCGATTTCCAGCGGATGACTGGCGAGAGTTTCCGCAATCATATTGGCAAGGCTGGTTTTGCCGGTTCCCGGAGGCCCGTAGAAACAGGATTTCAAACGGGCCTCGGTGGATTTGATGCGGCGGGCGTGAGCCGTAACCGCTGCGGCCAGCTTGGAAGCTGCACCGAGCAAATCGGCGGGCGATTGTGGAACGAATTCATTCGGTTGAATTTTGCTTTTCATCGCCGTGCCTTTCGTCGCGGTTTAACTTCATGGACGCTTTCAACCGAAACTTCTCCGTCAACCGGACTCCATTCGTCCACTTCATCGGAGCCGATTTCATCAGCCAGGCGTTCGGCGTGTTTGAGGGAACGCGCTTTGATTAAAATATCGGCGCGATTGTACTGCACGAAGTTCAGGGAAACAGAATAGGTTTTCATGGCTGCTTTCCCTCCGCTTTGAGGATTGCCGATTCCGCGCGGCAAACCGGGTGATCGGGATAATCTTTCCTGCAACCCAATCTCAGCTTTTCAGGGAATGCCCCCCAAAATGCGGCGACCAATGCTTTGCAGGAGGCCAGCAAATCAGGGGCGGCGGCGATGAGCCGGGCGTTGGCTTTATCTTCATCGGTTTGGGAGCCTAACATTGTTTCGGCGATAAGCCGCCCATCATTGGAAACAATATTGTGATACGGATAATCGGTTCGGATTGTCCACGGGCCGGGAGTGTGTTTTGTTTTCATGTCAGCCTCGCAGAGTGATTTCGATTGTGCCGCTTGGTTGCTGATAAACTTCGCTCACCTTGTCGGAGCGAAAGCCGATGCCGCTGGAACCACCAGTGGTTTCATTGATGCGGACGTAATATTCGTCATCATCATCCGGGGCTTCCAATCTGCCGTGAACATGAATGCGAACGGGGCCAATGATGCTTTCGGTATCTGTTTCGTTCATCAGCCGCACGAATTGGCCGATAGCTTTTTCTAAAGTCATTTTCATAAATTTTCCTTTGGGTATAGCTCCGCCATTCAGGTCAAATGAATGGCGGAGAGTTGGCGTTGGTTAGTTCGCTTTCAGGATTAAATCCTGAGCGACATTGAAGGCGCGCTGTTTGATTTCCGCGCCGCGTCCGGTAAGCAGGAACCCGACATTTTCGGCGCGTTCATGGTCAACGAATTCCGTCACGGCGTTGTATGCGCCCCACAGGGAACCGCGAACGCCTTTGATGTCATGGCCGCGCCCGGTTTCGTGCATCCGCTCGATATTTTCGACATGCCGCCGGGAGATATTCGACAGTTCATCGAATTTTGCGGCGTCGCCCGCCACAACCCGCGTGATGTACTGGCGAAGGGATTTTTCTTTCAACGGAAATTTCAGGAATCCGCTGAACACGGTTTGCATTTCGCTGAAATAGATTCCAGCCTGCTTGAGCAGCTTGCCCGCGATTTCGAGTTTGCCGGTTACGTTTCCAATATGCTGAACGCGCACTTCGCTTTCAGTGGAACGCAATGCGGCGGTCAGCGTGTTCTGACAAACCACGCGAATCGGGGTGAACTTTGCGCGGACAGGCTCGTTGGTATCATGGCCATTGGTGAGCAAGAGCCATTTGCCGATCAAATCCTCCCGGCCCACGGTGAACTCGCCGGGAAGCTGCGCCAAGAGCCAGACTTTTTCGCCTTTGCCGAGAACGCCCGCGACTTCATAACGGGCCTTGCCCTTTCCGAAAACGCCGTCGAAGAAACCGAACGCATCCCGGTTTTGAAGTGGCTGATAAAAGTCGGTCACGATGCCGAGAACGTTTTTATTGTCTGTGCGCCGAAGGGCGAAGCGGTTCGGGATCGCGCCGCCGTCATTGGTTTTGATCCCAACTTTTTCGACGGTGAAATCCAAGCCGCCCTGTTTCAATGCGGTTTTGGCGTCGAACGCTTCATTGAGCTTTTGGCCGAGTTTGTGCCACGGAGTCTGGCCAGCGTAAGCGATGCTGGCTTTTCCGTTTTTGATTTCAATATTGTGCGCCATAGGTCACTTTCATCTTTTGAGCGTCGCCAACCGGGTATCAGCCGGTCGCCTCTGTTAAGGTCACTTGCGGGGGCGGGGCGACGCTCATTTTGTTTTTCCCGCAAGCGGCTTGAGGGGCTGTTTGCCGCCTCGTTTTATGATGTAAGTATCTCATTATCAGCATCTTGTGTCAACACAAATTCTTGAAAATCAGCAGCTTGCGCTGATTTCATTGGAGATTTTTTTCTCTCGGAAATCCCATTTTCAACCCGATGTATCGCGCATTTTTTTGCGGAAACGCCTCGAAAATTTCCCCGATCTGAAACCCCCGGTTTTCGGCGGCGGCGAGGGCATGATTCAACGTGTTTTCCGAAATTTTCACGCCGAGCGCGGAAGGCAGTTTTAGTTTTTCAAAGCGCACGCCCGCGATTTCGAGCGCGGCTTTGCCGCAATTGCCGCCACCGATTCGCACCATGCCGACGGTCAGAAAAACGGCGACGCTGTGATTGCAGGTCGCGATGAGATTTTGAAAGTGTTTCCACGGCGAGCCGTACGCATCCAGATCAATGACGTTTTGATTCCAGCCGGGCTGTTCCAAAATCCGCGCGCTGTCAATTTTCAGTCGCCCCTTTTTCGGTTTCACGTCTACGCCCCAGTACGCCGCAACGGGAAATTCCGAACGCAGTCTGTTCCACAACAGGCCCGAACCTTGAAAGCAATCCAGCACACGGATCGGTTCGTTTTCCCGAACGAGTTGCCGCAAAAAGTGGCGGCGCAGTTCCAGCTTGGCGGCAGGATTGTGATTATCGGTTTTTGTTCTGTTCATGTCGTAAGCCGATCATTTGTCGCTCACCGTCGTCTCGACCCGGGTTTCGGCGATGGCGGCTATCGCTTCGATATGCGGATTGATCTCTCCGAACTTCACCGTTGGAACGGCAATCAGAACGTAAGTCATTTTCGGCGGCTTCTGATATGTCACCGGCTCAAGTCGCGCCGGTTCCTGCAACGCATCCAAAATGCCGGTAAGTTCCAAATCAAAATCCCGTGTGCCGAGTTCTTTTAGCAGAGATTCCACAACCGCTTTGTCACGCTCCGCCAGTTGTGCGAGTTCGTTGTCGGCGAGCATGTGCGCCGTTTCGTCGTCCTCACTGGCGAAATCCTGAAAGTCCACCGGCGCAAGTTCGTATTCATTGAGTCGGGCGGCTTCCAGCGCACCATGTCCCGCGACCATAAGGCCGCTGAGGTTGGAAACGACAATCGGCGCGCGCCAACCCTGATGCTCAAGGATTTTAGCGAATAGCTTGATCTGCGCGGACGGATGCGTATTCGGATTGCGGGGATTGCGTAGCTTAATCAGTTCGGAAAGCGGAACGAGTTTTGTGTAAGCGCAATGGATTTTCATGGGACATTCAAAATTTTACTTTCGACGCATGAGTTCTGGCGTGCTTTGGAACCAGTTTAACGATAACGGAAGAAAAGATTCCTTACCATACATAATCGCGAGAAGCAGGCGGATGGGTTTGAAGATCATTACCTAATTATTTATTCAATATAGAGGCAACGTTAAATTGCAGCACATTGGACAACTAAAGGTTGGTCGGGCATACTACGCAATTGCAGGAGAGATTCGGGATAATGACAACCGCTCTAAAAACAATTTTGATAGCCGACGATTCGGTTGAGGATGTTTTCATTTTAGAACGAGCGATTCAAAAAGCGGGGATCAACGTTTCGATCATCAAAGCCGGGGACGGTCAGGAAGCTGTGGACTATCTATCAGGCAAAGGGGCGTTTGAAAATCGCTCGGCCCATCCGCTTCCGCACTTGTTATTGCTGGATTTGAAAATGCCGAAGATGGATGGATTTGACGTGCTGTGCTGGCTGCAAAGGCAACCGACATTGAAACGATTGCCTGTTACGGTATTAACATCTTCCAACCAAGACGAAGACGTGGATAAAGCGTACGACCTCGGGGCAAATTCATACGTTGTTAAACCTGTGTCAATTGACGGATACGCGGGAGTTGTGGAGGAACTGCGCGATTACTGGCTCAAATTAAACCGTCCCCCAAGTGTTGTTCTGTAAGAGACGCTTCCTCAACCTTTTCGATCCGATTCCACGCATGGGCCTGCGCCCGGTTCTGAATGCCAAACTCGCGGCAAACCTCGCCTGTAAGCGCGGCGAGAATCGGTGCGGTAAAGCCAAGACGACGGCTGAGTTTGTGAAGTGAAGGGCTGTCGGGAAACAGGGCCGGATTGATTACCCACGCCAGCGCGATAAAGCGTCTGCCAATCAAAGTGTCAGGCATCAACTCATTGCTTTTAATATTGTAATCTATATTAAGCACCCATTGGAAAATGCGGCGCATTGCCGCTGTGAACTTTTGTTCGGGCGTTTCGTCCGATTCGAGTTCGGATTCGCCTAACCGTTTGTCCAGTTCATCCCAATCGAAATCGGCATGGGTTGGACTGAGGGGGTTTGTGTGTTGGCTTTGATAATCTTCGTGGAATTCTGGTTTCATAATTTGTTCAAAAGTTTTTGTGGACGTACCGCAGGCAAGCGTCCAGTTTATCGGGTTTCTCCATCAGCAACGCCACAAACTCATCACACGGCTCATCCCATTTTCGGCCACGGTATTCGGCGATGACTTCCATGTAAGCGGGACACAATTTCTCCAGCGCAATTTTCAATTTCTGACGAAGCTGGTTCGTCCTTGGCGTCGCCCCGTTCTTCTCGAAATATCTTACAGTGCAAAGTTCCATGCAAACGTTGTGGAGTTTTTCAGTTATGGCAATCCGCCGCGCCCGCAGATCGAAACAGCGGTTGCAGGTCGCCATGGGCAGAAGCCTCTGCGCCCATTCGAGCGGGCATTCCTCATCCGTGCGGACAACGAGCGGACGTTTGCAGATTTTACATTTAACAGCGTGATTCACTTGTATTTTCGATCAATGGAACGCAACAGGGCGTCCACGTTTTTTTCCGAGATGGACGCGGAATTTCCCTGCGTGTTAGGCGCGGCGCGGGAAGGCGGCTGAGACGGTCTGCCGTCGGCTTCCCATTTGACTTTGACTCGCGTCAAAACCGCCCGCCACGAGACAATGGGACGGTGGTTGTAATCCAACCAGCCGCAGCCTTCCATCTCGTTGAACCAGTCGCGCGCCTTCCATTCGGAAAGGCCGATGCGCTGCGCTTCGATCAAAACTTCCTCAACCCCAGGCCGCTCCGCGTCCGCAACTCGCGATGAGGCGGAGCCGGAGTTTGAGTCGGTGTCGGGATCGGAGTCGGAGTCGAGCGCGGCTGTCCCCATCCTGGGTACAGGCGAACCCCGGTTCGGGACGGCTGTCCCCACGACTCCCACGCCGCCCACTTTTGAACCCATGTGTATGCCCGTGCCGAGATAATCTTTTCTATCGAGTCTCCCGGCAATGTCAGTGGGCGGCGCGTCGTATTGAGAAACATTCGCGCGACCTTTTTCCCATTTGTTGAGAACGAGAAGTTGTTTCTCGTTGGCCGCATAGACGAACAATAGCCCGGCCTGCTCGCATTCAAGGAGCAGACGTGGTATGTCGGTCTGGCGAACCTTCTCAAGCTGCAAGGGAAAAAGTGAGGCGCGCAACAACGCGGGATGCGCGGTGTAACGTCCAAAGTCATCTACGCGGTTGAGCAGGCGGCGGTAAAAAACCTCCGCCTGCCAACTCAGCGAATTGACCGCTTCGCTTTCGATAATGCCCTCACGCACATATCTGTTAGGCATCGTGGCTGTTTGATTTGAACGCGCCGCAAAAATCGTCGTGTTTCGTGCTTGGAAATTTCGTAAGGAATTTGTCCTTCACCGGAAAAACTTGCGGCGCGTGACGGCGGCAGTCGCCAATCACATATTGCGGATTGGGCTGCTCCGTCCACAGGGACCAGAACAGGCATTGTTCACAGATTTTCTTTTCGATCATGTGTACGATTAAAAGGGTATGTCGCTGTCGGGTGCGGGGCTTTCGGAAAATTCCACAGGCGCGGACGGCATCGCTCCGCAATGCTCCGGCTGCGCTTGTTCTTCGGTGAATGCGAGACTGTGAAATTCGGCGCGCTTGCCCGGTTTAAGCCAACCGGCGATTTTATATTTCCGTCCATCAACAGTGGCCTCACCCACCACGTCGGGATGTTTAGGCTGCTTCTTTCGGAAATTGCGGAACAGGATTCCGCGATTATTAAACTCCATTGGATTTTTTTCGTCTGCGAATGCGCGACGGAAACATGGATGTATCCTGCCCGCGTCTTTCAGCGCGAAGCCGGGCCATGCAAACCCGCACTCTTTCTTTATTCGGATTGCCTTTCAGAACGGGTGGACTCAGACGAATCCAGCCGCGCTCTATTCCAAGCCGGACCAGTGCTTTGGCCTGAGAATCAGTCATCGCAAACCTCCGAAACCTGAATCGTGCAGCCCGGATATTTGTCGTACTTCTTATCAAGGCACTGGCTGACAACCTGCGAATCATCCCGCCATACAATGCCCGTCAGCGCATCTTCAACGGCGCGGGTGAGCTTTAGCAAATCCGGTTTGATTGCTGGAAAGGACGGCGCGGAGGGGCGTAGCTCGTCGGAATGTTTTCCCGTTCCGTAATGGGATTTCGGGCGAGGCAATCGGAATGTGACGCACAGCCTGACAGGTTCAAGAAACATTTGCCCGCGTGATTCCTCCATCGCTTCAACGGCTTCACCGGCCACAATGCTTTTCCATTCGCGAGATTCCTTGCAGGCATCCACAACCGCAATCCTGCCGGTTGGCTGGCCATTCTTTCGGATTGCGAACGCCCGTTTGCTTCCCGCTGGCCGTGGCAAACCATAAACGCAAAACGTAATATCCGGTTTCATGCGGCCAATGAAAACTCTCCCTTCCTCAAAGCCCACGCGGGCAGATTGATCTCCCGCACGTCTGGATTGTATGCCGGCCATTCGCCTTGTGCTTCGCATTCCATGTAGAGTTGAAGCAGGCGAATGTATTCCTGCCGTCCGGCATTGATCGCGGCGCGTGAAAGATCGTACACACCGATTGCGTACGGTGGCTCTTTCTCCACCGCGATGAACACGAACGACTCTTTTGGCGTTTCTCCCGGTGAAAGCGAGTCATTCCAGATGTCCAGATAATACGCCGCCTGAACATGGTACCGCAGATTGAACAGCGTGCGGGCAAACGCATCCGGGCGCGCGTCGTCGGTTGTTTTGATGTCCACCAGCGCGTTGCCATCATTGATGAAATCAATCCGGGCTTTCCGTAATACGGAATGGCCAAGAGTGAATTTGCGAAACACACTGACCTCTGATTTTCCAGAGCCAAGCGCAAGCATGGCTGTTGGATGCGAACGCACTGAATGGACTGCGCCCTCGACATTGATCCATTGCGCGTGTTCAAGAACGGGCTTTTCGCCAACCCGCGCTTTCCATTCTTTGCCCTCTTTGCTGCGTCCGTCCAGACCGGGCGGGCGCACCGCCCAAAACCACGGCTTGTCCGGTTCAAGCAATAGCTGATGAACGATCTGCCCGAACAGCATCGCCGGGGTTTGTTCCGGCGGCTGTTCAAGGTAGGTCTGCAAATGCGCGGGACTGCGCGCCAGACGTTTCAACATGGAATTGGAAACGCCCGGCGCGGCGTGATATTGCCGCGCCGGGAGATTGTGGAAAATGCCTTCGGTGTTTTCCGCGAACATATTTATTCCTGCACAGTTTGGGGCGTATTGGCTTTGAGTCCGCGAATCAATCCGGCCTTCGCGCCGATAAATCTCCGGGCGATGTTCTCAGGAACACTCTCGAAGCTGGTGATCGCTTTGACTTGAACGGGAGTCAGGTGGCCAGTGTCCCGGCCCCAAGCGATGAAGTCCTCGAACGCATATCCGGCGGACATGACGATTGCCGCCAATTCCTGTTGCGCGGTTTGCTGCGGCGGTTCGGGTTGCGATTCGGAAACAGTTTCCATTTTCGCTTCCGCAAAACGTGGCGAGGCTTTGCCGGGTTGAAGTTCGATGTCCTCACCCGCTTCACCTTCCGGTGTGCTGATCCCGCTCAAGCGGTCATGGATGCGTTTATAGATTTTGCGCTCCGCTTTTCCGAGGATCGCGTCCGCGCCCATTCCGAAGTTCACACGCACCGGAATTTCCGTCTCAATGGAATCGGCCACGCCATCCTTTCGCCATGTTGCTTTGACCGGAACGATTGCGCCTTTCTCACCCGCCGAACGCGGCAGACCCCAATTCGTTTTCAAATCCGTGACACCGGGCCACTGTTCGCATTTGCGTTTGAGTCCATTGCGGCAGGCGTAGAACCGTCCCGCGATAATGTTCCATTCGTTGCCAACGGAATGAAAGCCCCTCAGCTTGGATTCGATGAAGCACTCACGTACAATGTCCACCGAGTAAGGCTGCATGGGATTGCCGTCCTTATCGCGAGGCGCGAGTTTGGAATCGCGATCTGTGCGAAATCCCAGGTCAGTGTTCATCAGCGCCATAATGGGCTGCATCAGTTCAGGCGTCAGGGTTGCGCGCAGGTCAGAGATCGCCTGAGCGACGCCCAGTTCAGACTCGAAACTGCCGCTCACTTTGAATAATTCCATCGCGCCGGACGCGATTTCGTCAACGCGTTTGGCCATGGCTATTTGCTGTTCGATAGGTTTCAAAACGGGATTCAGTGTGTTTGTTTTTTGATTGCTCATTTTGTTTTCAGTTAAGGGGGATGGATTGTTTGATGCCCGGCCACTCCATCTGGCTAATCAAGGCTTCGACTTTCTTGGCCGCGAACCGCAACTCGATTCCAGTGTCCAAAAGATCACCCGGATGAATCGTGCAGTCATCGAGCCGTTCCAGAACGATTTCCGCGTCCGCCTTGACCAGTTTCAAGTGATACTCCACTTCGGCTTTCAGTTCGGATTCCCGCGCCAGCACTTCCTTGATTTGTTCGGGAGTCGGGGCGCACGCCGGTTCGGCAAAGGCGCAATGCAATCCATTCTGTGAAGGCTTTTGTTTTCCACTCTCGGCGGAAGATTGTCCGGTACTGGATTGCTTGACCGGGTATTGCTTGCCGTCTCTGCCAATCCGCAATGCCGATTCAGACGTGCAAGATTCTTGCACCTGAGTTTTGCGAACGTCGGCAACCAGAGTGAAACTCACCGCGCAGGCATCGGCCAGGGCGCGGTCGCTCCATTGAGGCCACTCTGAAAGGGCGAGTTCGACCGAATGCCGTTTGTCCGCATTGGTGCGCTTTAGTCCATGGAGCGCGTTCGCTCTGAGGGAGAATTTCAGCGCGTCAGTCTTCGTTCCGGGGTGGACATTGCATTCAAAATCCAGAAATCCGTTCCGGTTTGCCGCGAGAACCCGGTGAAAACCATCGGCCAGATAATATTTATTTCCATCGAAGAACACTTCGACGGGCGGAAATTTATCCCCCTCCACCATGCGTTCGGCATATTCGCTGACAGCTTCCTCATTGATCGCGGCGCGGCTTTGCGTTCCGCAATCGCAACGAATGAGACTCAGTTTCACCAATTGCGTTTTAATTGAATGTTTTTGGGCGTGACCTTCTGAATGGGCGGTTACGTTGTTTAATACTTTCAATTTATTTTTCCGGTTTAGGTTTTTATTAAGGCACGCGGGCATCACACGATGACGCGGATTACATTTGCTATTTTGGGAATCACACAGATTTGAAGCGGCTACCGACAACTGCCAATCAGAAGAAAAAGGCGTGACTGACAAACTGCCGCGTTCTCAAAACAAGCAGAACGCAAATTCTTTTCATACCATGCGCACAAAACTGACAAATGCGGTGAGACAATCTCTGTCCAACCCCTAAAATTTTTCACTTTTGTTTCGCTCCAACGCTCTCGCGCACCTGCGCGGGGCGGAAAAAGACGAGACGCCCAATTTTAACAAAGGGGATGCTCCGGCTTTTTTGCTGGTCGCGCAGCCAGCGCATCGTGGGGCGGCAGTCCGGGGGAAAGAGGATTTCCAGCAGCTTGCGCCCGTCAACCCATTGATCCTCCACATTGTTCCGGTTATCGGGCGTTCCAGTTGGTGATAATGTTTCGTTCATTTGCACCAAAGCGGGAACGTTCAGGGCGCGTGAAAATAAAACCCCGCTGGCATGACCAGCGGGGGCGAATGAATGAAACGCAATTACGCGGCGACTTTTAATTCCTCCGATACGGCGACGATGTTGGCAGTAGAGGCTTTTTCGGCTGCAACTCTGGCGCGAGCAGCTTTGAACCACGCGCGAGCCTCTCTCGGATTCATTTTGCGGTTCCAATAACTCTGCTTTATTACAGTGGGGCTGTTGCCCGCCTCGATTGCTACGGCGTTCAAATCATTGCTCAGAGTGACAGCAGCGGAAATAAACGTGTGGCGCAACGCATTACGAGGCACAGTCACTTTGGCCGCGCGTTTTATTTTGCCTAACTTCTTTACGGAATTTGCATACGGGCAAATCGGGCCGGACTTTTGAGCATACGGACGCAGCCATTCCGCCAAAACCGGACGGATTTTTACCGTGCGGGCGACACCTTCTTCATCATCAGCCTGTTTTGCAATCTCATCGGTAATTTCAATCCGGCGCGCTTTCATATCTACGTGTTTCCAATCCAATGCCTTCGCTTCGCAATCGCGCAACCCGGCAAAAGCTCGCAACGCAAGATAAGGAATGAAATCCTCCGGCGCGTGTATCAGAAGTTGAACGAGCACATCCGCTGAAATGATTTTCACGGCCCCGCGCTTGCGTTTGCGGAACTGCTGTACATTGGCCAACGGGTCGGCATCTTTGGAAAGATAATTCCTGCCTTTGGCCCATTTCAAAAAGAACGCCACACAGTCGCGAACATTTCGGCGAGTACGTTCGGCCAATTTTAAGCTGATAAGCCATAGCCCTAAATTGCTGCTCGAAAGATCGTTGACCTTGCACTGAAAACTCAGCGCTAATTTCTCCTGCAAATGAGACCTCAGAAGTTTCAGCCATGCGTCTTTGCGCCGAGTGCCGTTCACGGTATTTTTTTGTTCAGTCTTGATTTGCTCAAGCAATTCCGTAACAGCATCCGCAACAGATTTTTGAACAACTCCGGCGTGTTGCCTTGCGTATTGTCGCGCGGCTTCTATCACGTCTCCTGTGGTTTGTGCCAGTTGGCGGTGCGCCTCTGCATAACGCGCGGCGGCAACGTCAATAGGTACATTTATATTGGCGAGCGCATCTATGGCGCGGATATAAGCAAGGCGGTCGTCGTTTCTGAGTTCCAAAACCCGTTGTTCGCCGCTGGCAATTTTTTTGCAGGCGTCGGATGCGGCTTTTTTCGCTTCGACCAAATCGGTATGCCATTCCTGCTTCCGTTTGCCGAGCAGGACGTAATCCACCATGTAAAATATGTATTCATTCCCCTTTTTGGTCTGGACAATTTTGCGAATTTTGGCTGAAACCCCTTGAGCCGTTATTATGAGCGGGAAATTTTCTGTTTTCATCGTCGTTTTACCAACGGCAAACGTTAATTCGTTTGGAAACCGTTAGGAAAACGGAACCTCATTAAAAAACCCCAATAAAAATGGTCGGGGCGGTGAGATTCGAACTCACGACCTCTTGTACCCGAAACAAGCGCGCTACCAGGCTACGCTACGCCCCGACCCGAGGGCACGAGAAATTGCCCGCTGCGAAATAAAATTGCAACTTAGAAGTTTTCAAAAGCGCGTCCCATTTTGAAATTTGTGTCGCCGACCGGCTTCGCGATACAGTTTCGCCCGCATGTCTCGTGTCATTTTTCATCTCGATATGGATGCGTTTTATGCGTCCATCGAGCAGCGCGACAATCCGGCTTTGAAAGGAAAGCCCGTCGTTGTCGGCGCTCCGTCCACGCAACGGGGCGTTGTCTGCGCGGCGAGTTACGAGGCGCGAAAATTTGGCGTTCGCTCCGCGATGCCAAGCATCACGGCGGGACGGCTTTGTCCGAACGCGATTTTCGTCTGGCCGCGAATGGAGGCCTACAAAGCTGAATCGCGGGAAATCATGAGCATCGTTTCCCGGACCGGCGGGCGCATCGAACAACTTTCGATTGACGAAGCGTACATTGATCTTTCCGGCGCGTTTGATTCCGTTGGCGACGCGGCATTGCATGAGGCGATTCCGCTCGCGCGGGGATTGAAAAAGCAGATTTTTGCCCGGCGCCGGCTTACCGCGACGATTGGAATTGCGCCTAACAAATTGCTGGCCAAACTCGCGAGCGATTTCAAAAAGCCCGACGGTCTGACCGTGATTTCGGACGGCGAGAAAATCCAATTTCTCCGGCCGTTGCCAGTGCGCGCGTTGTATGGCGTTGGAAATGTCACGGAACGAATTTTGAATCAGGCGGGCATTCGGACGGTCGGCGATTTGCAGGATTTCACGGGCGATCTGCGTTCGCTCGCCGGCTCGTTTGCGACGACTTTGAAGCGATTTGCGTTTGGCGAAGATGAGCGTCCGGTGGAATCGGACGGCGAAATCAAAAGCATCAGCAGCGAAAACACATTTTCGCGCGATACGGAAGATCGAGGCGTTTTGAGGCAATGTTTGCGGGAACAGGCGGAGGAAATTTCCACCAAGCTCGAACGAAACAAACTCGGCGCGCACACCGTTCAGGTGAAAGTGCGTTACGGCGATTTCACGACGCTGACGCGGCAACTGACGATTGATCAGCCGCTGGCGCAGGCGCGGGAGATTTATAGGATCGCGTGTTTTCTGCTGGCGAAAGATAAACTGGTTTCGCGTCCGTTGCGGCTGTTGGGAATCGGCGTGAGCGGATTGTCTGAAAATTTCGGCGAGCAATTGCGGCTGCCGATTTAGCGAACCATCAGCATCCGATTCTGAAACGTATCCGCGATGCTTGCGGCGACGTTTTTCGCTTCGATTGCTTTCGGGCCTTCAAAATATTCATCCACCGTTTCGCGGAACAATCCGAGCCATCGCGTGAAGTGCGCGCCGCCGACCGGCAAAACCGCGTGCTTGGGCCAGGGCCGGCCCTGATAATTGTTCGAGCGCAGCAGCATCGTTCCCCAAAAGCGATACATGATCGGAAGATGTTCGTCCCAATTCACATGGGCCACGCCGTTGAAAATCGGCGAGAGCAGCGGGTCGTCGTTGACCTTTTGGTAAAATGAATCCACGAGGGTTTTTATGTCCTCTTGCGTCGTAATGTCTGGTCGGTTCGATTGCATGATCCTGTTCTAAAATAACATAACTTTTTCCGTTCCCAATCCCGGAAAGAACGTTTTGCTCAACTGTTTTTTCAATTCAAAAGCGCCGGGGCTTTGCGAAAGCCGTCCAGCCAATGCCGCAGACTCATGAGCGGATGATGCCACAGCATTCGCGGCCCGGCATAACGCATCACCACTTTGACCTGATCGCGTCGCGCCGGTTGGTAGCAGTGAACCGGGCAATTGGCGCAGGTCGGTTTTTCAGAACCAAACCGGCAGCGATCCAGTCGCACGCCGGCGTAATCCAGCAACGACTGGCAATCGGCGCAAACCGCCGCTCCGTGTTTGTCGCGGCAATAAATTCGAATCATCGCGGCAATCGTTTTCCATTCGCGTTCGAGCCGTTTGCTCGTTGCCCGGGTCGGGCGTTTGCGTCGCGCGGCGATGTCTTCTTTCGCGCGAGAGCTGACGGCATTCACGTGGCGAGCATAGCACGAATTGCCGTCGTGATTTCTTGATTTGCGTCAAACTCCGCGCACATTTTGAAATATTTGCGCGACCGGATGATTTGGTAATATTAAAAAATTGAATGGAAACAACGCGAAGAAATGGTGCAGATTAAAGATATGACACAAACCGAGAATGGAGCGACGCCCGCCGCCTCGGTCGAAGAAATCCAAAAAGGATGGAACGACCTGACGCTTCGCGTGTCGCAGCTCGAAGCCGAGCGGACGGCGCTGGAACAGGAAAATAAATCGCTTCGGTTCATGCTGGAGCGCGCGGTCGAGTATCGCCAGAAATCACACAACGAACTCGTGCTGCTCCTCACCGGACTGGTCAGCAAACTGCCGATCAATGACATCGGCGTGATCGTTTCAAAACTGGTCGAACACAATTCCGCCGTCAGCGAAACGTGCGCCGCGCTGATCAAAGGCAAAGCCGATTCCGCGTTGCCGCAGCCGATGATTTTGAAAGCGTTGGAGCAGACGAAGCGCGATTTGACGGCGGCCTTGAAACCGGAGGTCGAGGAACTGATCAAACTCGACACGCCGCTGGAAAACGAATTGCTGGAATCGCTCGTCGGCCAGCCGGATATATTTTTCACGCCAGCGTTTGTCCGCGCGAGCCGTTGTTTTATGAAAGGACAGGTCCCGCGCGAACGGATTGTCCGGCAATTCGGCGAGGAATCGCTTGTGTTATTCAACGACATGACGACCGATCCGAATCGAAATCCGCGGCCCAGGCCCGAGGAAATCGTGCTGACGTTCAAGCCGGATTTCGAAACGTTGCTCCAGCAGAATTCGTCGTTGCCGGCGGACAAACGCGCCGGTCTTGCCGCGTTGTATCAGAAACTCCAGCGCAGCAAAGCGGCGACGGATGAAGCGCGCCTTCAACGAAATGTTTTTCAGCGATTGTCCTTCCTGATTGAATTGCTGCATTATTATGAAAATCAAAATACGGAATCGCCCGAGGTCACGTTCGCGCAGCGTTTGCCGGTTTTGATTGAGCAGCTTGTTGTCGGCGGAACGGAACAGTTGGACGAGAAATTGATCGAACAGGCGGAAACGCTTCTGGGTTTCATCGTCCACAACGACCATCGGCTGATGGTGCTTTACAATATCGGAAAAGGCGGCGGCATCGGAAAAACGCTCAAATACGTGATGCTTTTGCGCACCGAGGAAATTCCCGACCTGAACCAGGTCATCACGGATTTTATTAAACGCCTCATCCCGCAACAGAACGCGCCGTCGCCCGATTCGCTCGCGTCCTTCGTGCGGCTGGTTCATCCTGATATTCAGCCGCGCGTCGTCCGCGTCATCATGTCCACGGATCGTCTGCGGAAAGAGGAAGCCGAGGCGCTTGGAAAAGCGGTTGCGGAAAAACTGGGAATCAAGGAATTGGAAATCGCGAAAGCCGAGCCGTCCGTGCCACCCGAAACGGAACGTCAACTTGCGTGGGAAAAAATCAAAGACATGATTTCGAGCCGCGCCGATCCGGGATCCGTCGCCGCCGCCGTTCGCGCGCGGTTGCACGCCAAATATGACGCGGACGAAATCCGGCAGAGTTGGATCACGCTGACCGAAGCGGATCCGATTTCGCTCATTCGCGTATTCTGCCAGTTGCCTTACCTCACGGACGGCAGCACGGATTCCGTGGCGCGCGCGGTCATGGAAACGTATGTGACGCGCCTGATGCACGAGAAATACGCCTCGACTTACCAGAAAGTCATGAACAGTTTGCGGACCATGTTCCAGGCGAACGCGAGCAGCCCGACGCTGCTGAATTTCATGGCGCTGGTCAGATGGGTGGACCCAGCGGCCGCAAATAAATTGAGCGCGGACATCGGAATGGTTCCCGCGCCGGCGTGAGGTGAAGGCTGATTTAACGCGGAGGCGCAGAGAACGCGGAGGTTCGCAGAGTTGATTTCTCTTCATATCTCCGCGCCTTTGGGTTCTCCGCGTCTTTCCGTTGAAGAAAATTAAGCAGGGCGCGCTTGGTTTCCGTGCGATGGCGAATTACGTTATCGCCGTGAAGCCTGACATCAGATCGCAGACGAAAGAAGAATTGGAAACCCGGTTCAAGGATTGGGGCCAGCCGTCCTATCGCGTCGGGCAGATTTTGGAGTGGCTTTACGCGCATCGCGTTTCCGACTGGAGCGCGATGACGAATCTTCCAAAACCGCTGCGCGAAAAACTCGCGGAAGAATTTTCATTGGGCGCGCTGGAACTGGTTCGCAAACAAGGCTCGCGCGATACCACCCAAAAATTTCTCTGGCGGCTCGACGACCAATCGCTCATCGAGAGCGTTCTGATTCCCGCAAATCCCGCGCTTTACGGCGAAGCCAGTGATCGCCACACCCTTTGCATTTCCACTCAGGTCGGCTGCGCTTACGGATGCAAATTCTGCGCCAGCGGCCTGGAAGGCTGGAAAAGAAATCTGCGCGTGGATGAAATCGTCGGACAAATTCTGGCGGTTGAAAGAGTTTCAAGTTTCGAGTCGCGGATTTCGAGTTCAGAAAATGGGCGCGCAACGGAACCTGAAACTCGAAACCAAAAACCCGAAACCAAAAACCCGAAACCCGAAACCCGCGTCGTGGATAATATTGTCGTAATGGGAATGGGCGAGCCGCTGGCGAATTACGATAATTTGATCAAGGCGCTGAAAATTCTCAACGCGCCGTGGGGCGGCGGAATTGGCGCGCGCAAAATGACTATTTCCACGAGCGGTCTTGCGCCGCAGATTCGCAAACTCGCCGATGATCCGATGCAGTTTCGCCTCGCGATTTCCCTTCACGGCGCGACCGATGAAACGCGCAATAAAATCATGCCGGTGAATCGCAAATATCCTTTGATCGAACTGGCCGCCGCCTGCGAATATTATCAGCAGAGAAAAGGACGGATGCTGACGTTCGAATACATTTTGATCGGCGGCGTGAACGACGGATTGGACCAGACCAAACCGCTCGCGCAACTCGCGCGCCGGCTCCACGCGAAAATCAATTTGATTCCTTACAACAAAGTGGAAGGCCTGCCGTGGGAACGTCCCGCCGAACCGGCGCAGGAAGCGTTTCTCGCGGCGCTGGAAAAACAAAATGTCATCGCGACACTTCGCCGCGAAAAAGGCGGGGACATTGACGCGGCGTGCGGTCAGTTGCGATTGAAAACCGAGCGGGAAATCGCGGCAGGCGAAATGCGCTCATAGCTGCGCCGGAAAGCTAATCAAAGAGCGCTATCATTTCCCGCGGTTTGTTCGACCTCCGTCGGGAATTGAGAGGTTTCGCTTGGATAGGTTGGTGTTGCGCAGCCAGAGGGATTCCAATTGCAGGGTTATACCGTTTACCTCCGCTTCAGTGAACTGCGCATTCGGGTCTTGATCTATGCTTCTGGTTCCCGGCCGTTTCCAAGAAACTCTGAAACGAGCATAACCCGGGTGGAGATTGTCCGGTCCACCGCCTACAAATGCCGGTTGATCGAGAAAGACGATCTCGTCAGGATATCCGAGTTTACGCACTTGGCTTTCGGCAAAATCAAGGACTTGCTGTTTTGTGTAATGAACTTTGCCGTAAATTGTGGATATGTCCGCTCCTTCGCGGGTATCGCTGTTTGGACTATAAAACGAGGTGACAATCCCACGACCGTAACTGAAACGATATCCATTGCTGAGAATAATTGTCGCTTTTAAATCACCAGCCATAAAACGGAATTTGCCTTCTTTGATATCATGGGGGTTAATTGGAGATTGAATAGGCAAACCAAGTCGTTTAATCATATCGGTTACCTTCTCGCACACTTCATTGGTTGCGGCCGCACGCTGGCTATAGGGAATAGCTGCCTGGGATGATTTTTCACGGGAAGATGAGGATGTTGGCGAAGCTAACATCGTCTGCGGCTGTGGAATGTCGAGTGGTTTTCGTCGAAACTCCTTGCCAAGAAGACGATACATTTCCGGACGACGCGCGTCCGTGTTTATTTCGACTTCCGCGATTGTTTTCTGACCATCCATGGCGATTTTCTGCCACTTAATGCGGATGTGGGGAACTATGTTTGGCTCGTCCTGGTGCGCGGTTTTGGCATGTTCCACAATCGGTTCTTCAGTTTCCAGCCACGATGGATTGTAGCCGAGCTTTCGAATGGTTTGCCGCGCCATCCGAATGGCTTCGGCTTCAGTCATGCGCGCAACGCCAAAAAAACGGGAAATTTCATCTGGACTCTGCAAATGAAAGTAACAGTTTGGACTTTCCATACTTTGGATGTAACCCTGCTCATACCAAAAGCGGTATCCGTTTGAGAGCACTACCAATCCGCCAACAAATCCTTTCCGAGGATCACATACATATTGCGAGACTTGGGATGGCAAAACCGGCCTAAGAATTGGTAAATCCAATGTTTTTGAAACGCTTGTAATGTTTGTTAAGATAGCGAGTAAGACTGCATTCGAGTAGGTGGCAGTCATGTGGAAGAATTCAAACATACAGGTTAATTCGGTCTGGGAATATCAGAGCTATGGTTATATTGATTAAACTTCATTTCTTCCAGGCCAACCCGCGACTGATCATCTCCCGGCCAATACACTTGGCCGTTTTTCGGGCCATTCAAATAGTGCATTACAGGTTGCGGATAAGCAGACTTAACAAGATTCTGAGCATTTTCAACAGCGTCTTTGTACGTCTCCCCAATCAATTGCCAGTAAAAAATGAATTGGATATAAAACTGAGATACGGATTGCGGAATCTCTCCATTGTAATTGGCGCCTCCGATTTCTGTTTCATCATCGTAAGGAATTCCGATTGGCACTGAATATTTATTTCCGACAAACAACGCCGGACGTTTTGTTCGTTCTTTGTAATATTCAATGGAAAATAATCCGGGGCCTTTAATACCAAAAGTCTCCGGCCACGAGCCGTTACCCGTTTCACAACCATCCAACCATACAAATCGGTAACGATGCATTCCGTTATCCCGAAGTAATGGCGCATAGACGGAACCGGCGATAAAATCCGGCGTCCCGTGACCGTAATAAAACAGATTTCGTGCGCGGGAGTCCCGGAGCATTAGTTGGAACAGGTTCTCATCATACGAAGTGGAGTCAAAAAAATCTGCGTTGGTAGGGTTCAGATCCGTTCTGAAATCATTATAGAAATAACGTATGGGGAATGTCTGCGCGTTCGTACCGCCAATCGGACCTTGCCAGAAAGGTGGCGCATCTTCAAGGTTCGCCATGCTCAATATTGAATTAAACGCATTTTTCAGATTGTTATCCTCATCATAATAATGACGAAACATGTCCTGCCAGGCAACCACCCAATGCCCCTGATCCGGCCATTTTGAAGGTTGTTGTTTCAAAGGATTTG
>DASSNZ010000102.1:0-3387 GCA_035701135.1 Verrucomicrobiia bacterium | reverse complement strand
TGCGAATGGAATTGCCACAGGTTTTTTCCGCGACGCACGAATTTCTTTTCGAGCTGTTGAAAAAAAGAAAAATCACCGGCGTGCGCGTGGATCATCCCGACGGGCTTTGGAATCCGAAACAATATTTCGAGCGGCTCCAGGCCGGAGCCGGAAAGCCGCTTTACGTGGTGGCGGAAAAAATTCTCTCCCGCGATGAAATGCTTCCGGAGAACTGGCCGGTGGATGGGACGACCGGATACGATTTTCTGAATCGCGTGAATGGATTGTTCGTGAATCCGGAAAACGAAAACGCTTTCGACGCGTTGTATCGCGAATTCGCCGGTTGCGCCGGGGATTTTGCGACAGTGGTTTATCAGAGCAAAAAAAGAATTTTGCGCGCGTCGTTTTCGGGCGAATTGAACGCGCTGACGCGCCGCCTCCAAAATGTCGCCGCCCAGGTGCGCGCCGGCGCCGGCGTATGCTTCAACGACTGGCGCGATGCTTTGGCGGAAATCATCGTCGCGTTTCCGGTTTATCGAACTTATGTCACCGCGGATACGCGCCGGATTTCCCATCAGGATCGCGACGCAATTGAAAATGCGATTGCCGAGGCGATGGCGCGGACTCCGGCGAAAACTCACGCGGCGATTTCTTTTATCGAACGCGTGTTGTTGTTGGAAACGGAAAGCGCGGCGCGCGTTGATGGCATTTCGGCCACGCGCGAATTCATTTTAAAATTCCAACAGCTCACCGGACCGGTCGCGGCGAAAGGCGTGGAAGACACGGCGTTTTACAATTACAACCGGCTGCTTTCGCTCAATGAAGTCGGCGGCGACCCGGCGCGATTCGGCATCGGCGCGGAAGCGTTTCATCGTTGGAACGAAAACATCGCGGCGCGGTGGCCTGACACTTTGCTGACGACCGCGACGCATGACACCAAACGCGGCGAGGATGTCCGCGCGCGAATCAACGTGCTTTCGGAAATGCCGGATGAATGGCGAAGCGCGATTTCGCGTTGGAAACAATTTAACGCGGATAAAAAATCATCCGCCGACGGCCGGCCCGCTCCGAGCGCGAACGATGAATATCTTTTCTACCAAACGCTTGTCGGCGCTTGGCCGGACGATTTTAAAGCGCGTGATCGAAAAAAATTTTGCGAACGAATTACCGCATGTGTGTTGAAATCGGCGAAGGAGGCCAAGGCGCGCACGACCTGGACGCGAAGCAACGCGCCGTATGAAAATGCGATTCGGAAATTCATCGCGCGCGTTCTCGCGGTGAATTCGGGCAATTCCTTTTTGCGCGATTTCGAAAAATTTCAACGGCGGGTTTCCTTTTTCGCGAAATTCAATTCTTTGTCGCAAACGATTTTGAAGATTACTTCGCCGGGCGTTCCGGATTTTTACCAGGGCGGCGAGTTGTGGGATTTGAACCTGGTGGATCCGGATAATCGGCGTCCCGTGGATTTTGATTTGCGCCGGAAATTTTTGGCGGAACTCAAAACGAAGTTCGCAAAACCATCTGGAATTCTGCCGATGCTTTCGTCGCTGCTCGAATCTCGCGATCCGGGCCGGATAAAATTGTTCGTAATCTGGCGGGCGCTGGAATGGCGAAAACGTCTGAAGCATTTATTTGCGTCGGGAAATTACACGCCGTTTTTCGCTTCCGGAATGAAGAAGAATCACGTTGTGGCGTTGGCCCGCGAGGACGGAAACCAGATCGCGATCAGCGTCGCGCCGAAATGGGTTTTCGGATTAACCCACGGCGCGGAAACACCGCCGATGGGACGCGGACTCTGGCGCGGGACGCATTTGGAATTGCCGGAATGGTGCGCGGGAAAAATTTTTCAGAACGCATTTACCAAAGAAAAAATTTCCGTGCGGGCACGTGGCAACCGGGCGGTGTTGGAATTGGGTGAGGTATTGGAAAATTTCCCTGTCGCGATGCTGGTCTGAAAATCCAGCAGTGAGCGTTCCCGGATTGGAGCAAACGACTACGTGGAAGGGTTTTTTGGCGGTGTTTCGGCGGCGGTTTTCACCATCTCGTCGAGCAGTTTTTTAAAATCCTCCAATCCCGGCGCGGGAATGATGATTGTGTCGCGGCGTCCGCCGACGTCTTCCGTAATGCGCAAAAATCGCCCGCGCGGATTTTCCTTCAAAGTGAACACGAAAGTTTTCCGCTCAATCTGGATCTTGTCCGTTTTGAGCGTGTCTTCGACAACGGGAGGCTTTGGCGTCCCGTAAGGCCGATTGCCGTACGGTGAAGGTCGGTCATTTGAGATCATACGTTTGCCCGTTTTAAAACCTTGAGTATAACCTTGACGATCACGCTCTTTTGTCAACCCCGGAATTTTACGGAACTTATGAATCGCGGCGTGTCCGAAGGATTTGCCACGCGCCAAAGATAGACCACCAGACCACCCATTACGGCGTAATTGAGAATCGCCGCCACGACGCTCCAGACGCGATACGAACGCGCCGCCGCCTGGCGTTCGGCGGGTTGAGCGCTTCGCGAATAGGTCGTCGTGTGAAGCGCGCGGAGGCGCGGCTGGAAAACGTTGCTGCCGATGAAGGCGACCAGAAAAAGCGCCACGAGCAGGCTGCCGGAAAACCGTCGCGAAGGACGTCCGAGATAAAGCCATTCAGCGAGCAAATGAAGAAAGGCGATCAGCGCGCAGACAATTTCAAAATGATAAAAGCGCGCCAGAGCAATGTTTTCAATGCCCGCGGAAAAGTAGGAAAAATACCTGTCGCCCAGCAATGACTGCATCGCGGACGAGGAAATCGCCGGAGTGGTTCCGAACAGGAAAAAAAAACCGCCGCCGAGCCAGACCGCAGCGTTCATGACTCCGATGAATCGCAAAAAACCAATCACATCGGCCACGCTATCCCAAAAGCCGTGGAACTGCCAAGCCCCGATTGTCGAGTAAAAAAATCCCGTGTTTAAAAGATTCGGCCAGGGCGAAATCTGTTCTGTCCTTGCTGTGCATTATCGAATCTCCGTAGAGTCCGCGGTTTATGAAATCGGTTTAACTTAAAATGACCTGCCAAATCCGTTCGCGTTTATGAATTCCCTTTCGCAATCCCGCTGGCTGCCTATTGCTTTGTTGACCTGCTCGAATTGTTTCATGACCTTCGCCTGGTACGGGCATTTGAGATACAAAGCGAAGCCGCTCCTGTTTGTCATTCTCACCAGTTGGGGCGTGGCGTTTTTTGAATATTGCTTTCAGGTTCCGGCCAATCGCTGGGGCAGCAACGTCTATTCTCCGGCGCAATTGAAAATCATGCAGGAAGTCATCACGCTCGCCGTGTTCTGCGTTTTTGCCGTTCTTTATCTCCACGAAAAAATCAAATGGAATTACATCGCAGCGTTTGCCTGCGTTCTGGCCGCCGTCGCGTTCGCGTTTTT
>DASSNZ010000101.1:0-2289 GCA_035701135.1 Verrucomicrobiia bacterium | reverse complement strand
GCCGGAAATCACGTGTGAACCGCTTCCGAAATTCGATTCCAAAAATCTCGAAAACGTGCGGCGCGCTTTTCAATCCGCGACGCCCATTTTTCTTCGGCAGACATGGCTGAACGAAGAAGAAAAAAACTTCACCGCAACTGTCGTGCAAACGGGCTGGCGCGAAAATTCGTTGTTGGTTTTTGCCGAATTGACTGACGCGGATATTTTCAATCGCGCGACCCGGCTGAACCAACGCACCTGGGAACTGGGCGACGCTTTCGAAATATTTTTGGCTTCCACGCAAAACGAGAGCTACGTGGAATTGCATGTCACGCCGGAAAACCGGCATTTGCAGTTGTGTTTTCCCGACGCAAACAGCGTTGAACTGGCGCGCAAAACTGGAAACCTGGAAAATTTTTTAATTCCGCACGACGCATTTTTTTCCGCGACCTGGATCGAAAGCGAAAATAGTCGTTGGAATGTTTACGCGGAAATTCCGGCCGCATTGGTGTGCGGGAAAAATGGATTCCTCGAAAACACGCGATGGCATTTTTCTTTCTGCCGATACGACCACACGCGCGGCATTGCCGAACCGGTGATTTCGTCCACGTCGCCGCACGCGAAAGCAGATTTTCATCGGCGACAGGATTGGGGCGCCATCCATTTCAAAACGCGATCCCAATTTTCGCAAGCTTGACACTCGCATCCGAAAAATTTACGAAGAACAGCGACTTCTATGAGCAAAACCAAAATTTTTTCCCTCGCAACTTTCTTCGCGCTGCCCGGCCTTGGCTTTGCGGCGGGCCAGCTTACCGTCACTGCCGTCAATAAATTGCCGATCGCGCGCGCCAGCCAGACCCTCGAACTTTCCGCCGCGCAGCTCGCGCCGGTTGGAAAAAATCTGGACCGCATTCACGTGAAAGATTCCGCCGGAAACGAATTGATCGTTCAGGCGGTGGATTCGGATTACGACAAATATCACACGCCGGACATGGTGATTTTTCAATCGAATTTCGGGCCGAGCGAAACCAGAACCTTCACCGTCACCCAAGGCGCCAAACAGGAATATTCCAAAGATCAATACAAAGCGTTTGGCCGTTTCGTCCGCGAGCGCTTCGACGATTTCGCATGGGAAAACGACCGCATCGCGCATCGCACTTACGGCAAGGCGCTGGAAACGTGGGAAGGCGAACCGCTTTGCAGCAGCACGATTGACATCTGGTCGAAACGCACTTCGCAACTGGTCATCAACGACTGGTATCTCATGGACAATTACCATGAAGACATCGGCATCGGCGCGGACTATTATTCCGCCGGAACCTCGCGCGGCGATGGCGGCAGCGGATTCTGGGCGGACAACCGGCTTTGGGTTTCGCGCAATTTCGTCGAATCCCGCTCGCTGGCCAACGGCCCGATTCGCGTGATGTTCGAACTGATTTACGAACCTTACAGCGTCAATGGCATCAGCGTCAGCGAAGTCAAACGCGTCACGCTCGATGCCGGCCAGCAACTGGATCATTACGTCAGCACCTACAAGCCTTACCTGAATCCGGGAAAAACGATGGAATTCACCGCGGCGATCGGATTGAAAAAAGTGCGCGGCGAAGAATTGGAACTCAACGCGACAAACGGATGGCTGACCGCGTGGGAAAACGTGGAAAAGAACGGCGGAAAACAAGGCCTCGCAATCATCATGAATCCCGCGTCGTTTGAAAAACAAACCGAAGACTCACAAAACGTGCTGATGCTGACGAAAGTTCCCGAAAACCACGTCGTTTCCTGGTGGGCAGGTTTCTGCTGGGACAAAGCCGGCAAAATCACGACTCAGGATGCCTGGAAAAAATACGTGGACGAATTCGCGCAAGGAATCGCCTCGCCAATTCAGGTGAGCGTGTCGGGGGAATAGTAACCGCTTCGTATAACACCCTGAAAATAAAAACGGGCAAATCAAGCAACCGACAAGGCTGGCATGAGTAAATAGCCGATTACAAACGCTGCCACACCGAATCCAAGGCAAGGAAGCGCAGAACCTTTTGGTCCTACAATGGCCAAAAGCAAAGCAGTAAAGAGTAAAAATGCTGAGCAAGGAATCAAGCCAAATACCAGCATCCCCTCTACATCGCGTTGCATCAAATCAAAAGACACCGGGGAGGTTTTTGGCTGAGGGGCCGAAAGAGGTCGTTGACTCATGGGAAAAAGACACCGGAAAAAGCCGGTGACAATGAACATGAGTCGAGAGATCAAAGAAGACGTGTTACCCCGATTAAAGGCTCGTTACGCCAGGCGTGGACGAGAAGGCCGCAGCCGGAT
>DASSNZ010000100.1:0-10819 GCA_035701135.1 Verrucomicrobiia bacterium | reverse complement strand
GGCGCACCTTACCGCTACGCTCCACCGCCCAAAGGGCACTCCCCCGCAAGGGAGTTGACAGTTCGTCTACCATAAACAGCGAAACATACCGTGAGTCACTGACCTTCACCTCCGGTGTCTTTTTCCCATGATGCAACGGGCATCAAAATTCCGTTCAACTTTCTTTCGCATAAAACCTTGAAAGGCTTCTTCGCAACCCGGATGCTGATCGGATGAAACTCCGCCGCATTCTGGCAACGCTGCTCGGATTCCAAACCGCAATCTGCATTTGCGCCGACGCCGCGAATTTTGTTCCGTCCAATCCGCCGGAAATGAAACGCCTCACAAACACGAATTCGCCCGCTTACCAGACCGCGAAATTATTTATGCGCGGCGTGAATCTCGGCGATTACCTCGAAGCTCCGCCGAATCGCCGCTACGTGACGGTTTCCGCCGGCGAATTCGCCATCATGCGCGAGCAAGGATTTGATCACGTCCGCGTTCCCATCGGCTGGCAATATTACACCGGGCCTGCGCCGGATTACACGCTTTCGCCGGAGATTTTCGCCCAGGTGGATTTTGTTGTCACAAACGCGCTGGCCAACCATCTCGCGGTCCTGATCAACATTCATCACTTCAGCGATTTCACAAAAGATCCCGCCGGGCAGACGGAAAAATTCCTCGCGATGTGGCGTCAGATCGCCGCGCATTATGAAAAATTTCCCAACACGCTTGCGTTTGAATTGTTGAACGAGCCGACGGCCGCGGCAACGACGGAAATCATCAATCCCATTTACGCGAAAATAATTTCCGAAATCCGCAAAACGAATCCACGCCGGACGATTTTCGTGGAACCCGGAAACTGGGGCGGCATTGACGAAATCAAGGATCTCGTGCTTCCGGCGGATGACGATAACATCATTGTCTCGGCGCATTGCTACGAGCCGTTTTTCTTCACGCACCAGGGAGCGTCGTGGGCCGGGCCGGACGTGAAAGCCACCGGCATTCAATTTCCCGGACCGCCTGCGCAACCGCTTGTCGTGGATCCGTCCGTCCACCTGACTGAAAACGCGCGCGATTGGATTTCCAAATACAACACGCTTCCAGCCGATGAAAATCCGTGCAGCGCGCGCGCGTTCACGGGAAAACTGGAATTCGCGCGCGCGTGGTCGGATTATTACGGTCGTCCCGTTCACATTGGCGAATTCGGCTGTTACATCAAGGCCGATCCGGAATCTCGCGCGCGTTTTTATTCGGCGTTTCGCCATGCGCTGAATAATGAAAAACTCGGCTGGGCGATTTGGGATTGGAGCGCAAATTTCCGCTATTGGGACAAAAAAAACAATCGCCCAATGCCCGGAATGCGCGAAGCTCTTTTCGGAAAATAATTCGCCGCGCGCGGGAAAATCACATCGTTTCCACGCGCACACATTTCCAGTACGCCGCGCGAATTTTTTCAGTCAACGGCGACCTGCCTAACAAACAGCCATCGAGCGATTCCGCTTCCACAATTCCCCATGAACTGAGCGAAACAAAAACTCCGTTCATCTTTTTCAGGAGTTCCGCACTGACATTGCATTCGCGAATTTCCATGCCGAGCGATTCGCAGATTTCCACAACGACCGCGCGCGTTACACCCGGCAAAACGCCGCTCGCCAATGGCGGCGTGCAAATCGAATCGTGCTCGATCCAAAACAAATTGCTGCTTGCGCCTTCAACCACAAATCCATCCGTGTTCAGCAACAATGCTTCGTCCGCGCTGGCGGAATCCGCCTCCGCGCGGGCGAGAATTTGCGGAAGTTTGTTGCACGTTTTGAATTGTGCCAGCGGTTCATTTGCGGGCAATCGCAATGAGGAAATCGTAAGTTTCCATTTTGGAAAGACGCTGGCGTCGGGATGCACCGCTTGGCGCGCGCCGCTTTCGGATTCTTTCAAAAGCGCCGCCGCCGGATTTTCGTGCAATGACATCACGACCGTTGGATTTTCCGCGCCTCTCGGCAAATAACCACGAACACCAACGCCGCGCGACACAGTAAGACGCAGCAGCGCATCGGGCATTTTATTTTCCGCGATAAGGTTTTGCGCAAATTCGAATAATTGCGCGGATGAAAAAGGCAATTTGATTTTCAGAAAATCCGCGCCGCGCCCAAGCCGTTCCAAATGCTGCATCCAGCGAAACGGTTTTCCGTCCGCGACCAACATCGTTTCAAACAATCCGTCGCCGTAAAGAAAACTGCGGTCGAAAACCGACACAACCGCTTCTTCTTCACGCACGAACCGGCCATTGAGAAAAACAAGCATGTGTTCTTTTACCGCAGCAAAAGAAAAAAGAAATGGAATTCAGTCACACGGATTACACGGATTTTCACAAATGAAGAAAGCCAGAAACTGGACTTCGAAGTCTGAATAAAATTCAAAAACGAAGATGAAATTGATTTTTGCAATCGCATGGTTCGCGACTCAGATCATGCGACACAGGATTCGCCTTGCGCTTTGGATTTCGGAGAGCATCCGTACGAGTTCGTGGAATCCGTGTCTCATTCCAATTCCTCGCGCGGAAGTTCAGAAAATAAATCTGTTACCTTTTCCCGTCGTCGTAAATATATCAGTGACATGACCAACGACGACATGGCGCTGCTGCGGGAATATGCCGACCGCGATTTCGAGGAGGCGTTCGCCGCGCTCGTTTCGCGTTATGTGAATCTCGTGTATTCGGTTGCATTGCGTCACGTTCGCGATCCGCATCTCGCGGAGGAAATCACACAGGCCGTTTTCATTATTCTCGCGCGCAAGGCCGGTTCGCTCGGCCCGAAAACTATTTTGCCCGGCTGGCTTTGCCGAACGGCCCGATACGCGAGCGCGAACGCGTTGACCATTCAGCGTCGCCGCCAACACCGCGAACACGAGGCGCACATGCAAAATATTTTGAGCGAAACCGACAACGAGTCCGCCTGCGACGAAACATGGAACCGGATCGCTCCATTCCTGGATGGCGCGATGGAACGGCTCGGACGAAAAGATCACGACGCGCTCGTGCTGCGATTTTTTGAAAACAGGAATTTTGCGGAAGTCGGCGCGGCTTTGGGCGCAAGCGAAAACGCGGCGAAAATGCGCGTCAATCGCGCGCTGGAAAAGCTGCGGAAAATTTTTGCGAAACGCGGAATCGTTTCCACGACCACGATTCTTGCCGGAGCCGTTTCCGCCAATTCCATTCAGGCCGCGCCGGTCGCGTTGGCAAAATCTGTGACGTCTTTGGCGCTCGCCAAAGGCGCGGCGGCTTCCGTTTCGACGTTAACTGTCATTAAAGGAGCATTGAAAGTTATGGCGTGGACAAAAGCGAAATCAGCGATTGTGGCTGGAACTGGAATTCTGCTTGCGACAGGAGCGGCCACAATTACAACGCGCGAAATCATCAAACCCAAATTCAATCCGAATGATTTTTGGGCGACAACGTATCCAACCATCCAATCAGATATTCCGCCAGATACGTTGCGGCTGATTACCAACAGGTATGGCCATCCTTTGAATTACACATTTCCTGTTTCGGATGTTCAACGTTGTTCCATTAGTGGATTACTCAACCAATGCATGGAGCTTTCCGGCTGGCGTTATTTGATTGACAAGGATGTGGCCGCAGGATTTGTGAAGTTTGGATCTTCAAAAGTAATGAACGGAGAGGAATGGCGTGCCGCATTTGAAAATGCCTTACAGACGGGAAATCCCGAATGGTGGGACAGTAAAACCAAACGCATGCATCACGAAAACCTGATTCTGATCCGTTTTCCCGAACAAAAAACAATTTTAGTTCTGCCAAAGGACAATGCGGGCAAATATCAATAACTCTCGAAATTCACCGCTCCCGCCGGTTCACAAATCGTTTTCGCCATTCCGCGCGCGAGAGTTTGCCGCGACCGTTCACGGCAAGCGATTCGATCAGCAGCCATTCGCGCGGCACTTGCCAGGCCGGAAGTTTTGCCAGCAGAAATTGTTTCAATTCTTCTGTCGCGAGATTTGTTTTTCCCACAACACACGCCACGATCATTTCGCCGCGATTCGAATCTTCGCTCGGCGCGCCAAAGACCAGACATTCGCGAACGCGCGGATGCGCCAGCAAAATTTTCTCAATGCTTTCGGGCGAAACTTTGCGACCGGCGACATTGATTTGATCGCTCGCACGGCCACGCAAAAAAACAATTCCGTCCAAAATTTCCGCGAGGTCGCTCGTACGGAAAATTCCGTCGCGCAAATTCGCGTCCGGTTCCGGCCAATACGTTTGCGCCACGGCTTTGCTTTGAATTTCCAGACATCCATTCCTCGCGACGGACAATTGCACGTTCCGCATCGGCGCGCCGGCGCAGGCTCCATCGAGTCGCGGTGTCAAACTCGCGTCATAAGCGATCCCGCCGCATTCGCTGCTGCCGTAAAAATTATGAATCTTCAATCCGCGCGTTTTGAAAATTTCCTTTTCCAAAATGATCGGAAGGGGCGCACCGGCTGAAATAGCGAGACGCACATTCGCGGGAATTGAATTGGCTTCATGCCACGTTCGCCACAACGCAGGAACGGCGGCGAGCGTGACGGATTTTTCGGACGCGGCGGCGCGCTTGAGCAATTCCGGCAGCGGCGCACTTGCGAGAATCAGCGGAATTCCGTGCAGCAACAGCGGCAAAACGAGATTGGAAAAACCGTAGGAATGCGCGAGGGAAATGATGCCGATGTTCGGCCAGTCCGCGCGCAAACCCATTGTGGCGACAATATTTTCCGCGTCGGCAATCAATTGGCTCGCCGTGAAAGCGATCATTCGCGCCGCGCCGGTGGTCGCGGAAGTCATTTTCAGATGGACAATTTCCGGCGGAAGTCCCGGCGCGATTTCCGGCGGCAATTGCCCGTGTTCCAGCGGACAAACCACCTGTCCGTTTTTCCACGCGCGGAGAACGTCAAAAATAAATTCCGGTGAAATGCCTTGCGGAAAGGAAAATTTTCCCGAACTGAAACTCCCCTGCTCCGCCGCTTGCGCCAGTTCGCGAAAAGTCCATTGCCGATCCGAAGCGAGATCGCGCAGGGCGATTTTTTCGGATTCAGCGCGCGAGATTTCACGCCAGCGATCGTACAGCATTGCCAGTTAGGTAGCTCAGGAATAGGTTTCCCGGCAAGACAGATATGAATCGTGAGTTTGAAAACCGAAGGAACGGCAGAAGCGAAAAACGCCGCGCGACCCGATTCCTCTTCATTTGCGCGATGGCGGCGCTGCTTTTTTCCGGTTGCGTCAGCCGGCCATTTATCGGTTCGCGCCCGTTTGATTTTCAGAAAGACACGTTTGCCTTCGCGAATGAACTGGTCTGGGAATATCATTTCGACGAAAACGGAAAATGGGTGCATCAACGCCGCGAGCCGGAACCGGATTACACGCATCATTGCTTCGTCGTCGCGCGCTCGGCGCGGCAGTTTTTTCAAAACGCAAAGTTCGATCCGAGTCTTCCGATGGCGGACGACGCCACCTATCGAAAGCTGATTCGCAAAGTCGTTTCAGTGGATCCGGCGCGCGCTTTGCCGGATGAAAAGAAAATTATTATTCCCGGCTATGCCGATTTGCGCGAGTTCAGCGAAGCGCGCGAAAATGATTTGAAAGCGGAATGCGGCGGCGCGTGGGAAAGTTATTTTCAACGCGGCCATTGGCGGATGATTTTTCCGTTCAGCCGCGCGCATCAGGCCGCGACGGCAAAACGGCTTGTCGCGGATCTGGAACAAAATCGCCCGCCGGTCGTTCACGTCGTGAGATTTCCGCAACTGACGATCAATCACGCGATTCTTTTGTTCGACGCAGAAGAAACGCCGACCAACATCGTCTTTTCCGTTTATGATCCTAACAAGCCTGATTCTCCAAAGTCGCTCGTGTTCGACCGGGCAAGCCGCACGTTCACGTTCGCGGGAAATGATTATTGGCCCGGTGGACGGCTGGATGTTTACGAGGTTTATCGAAGCTGGGATTATTGATTCTCAATCCGAAAGACGAATCACGCGGGTGGCGGATTTTTTTCAGTCGTTTTCAACGGAGGGGATTTGCCCGGCCTTGTTAGGGAACAAACCCCATTTCGCGCGCGAGCCGGTGCGCTCAAAATCGCCGGCATGAAACCTAAAAATATTCTAATCAGCGCGTGTGCCGGTCTGCTGTTTGCCTCGTTGACCGCGACGGCGCAGGAAACGCCAGAGATGCTGAATCTCAGAATCCGCGGCAGTTGCCAGACGACCAACGAAAACGGGAATTTAATCAAGCAGCCGCTCAGCAACCGAACCATTCTCAGGGAATGGGCCGACAAAAACGGCGTCACCAACCGGCATTCGCTTGCGCTGGTCTATCACGTCAAAGGCGACGAGCGCGGCGACGTCATTGAAATCGTGGACGCGCACACCGGGGAAATTCTGCAGCCGTGGCTCGGAATCTTTTTTCCGGTCGAGCTTTCAAATCCCGACGACACGAAAACCGTGCGGCTCTCGGAATTATTCAACAGCCAGCAATCCACGGAAATGGGTTTCGCCACGCTGAAGGACCGGCCGACGAATAAAAAACACGCCGATCACATCATTTCGGGCGATTTGAATTTTTATCTGACGCCGGACAAAACCAACGGCCTGCGGATTTGCGCGGCGAAAATCATGACGCTGAAAACGTTCACGCCAAAACCGCTGCCGCCAACGCCGCCCGGAACAAATTCGCCGGCGGGTGACACGGGAGAATAATTCCGGAAAACGCGGCGGCGCAAAATCAGGTTCAGGATTTTGCGTTCGCCGTGGCTTCGACCGGCAACGAAATGCGAATCAGTCCCGAATGCCCGCTTTTTGGCGGAACAATTTCCAGCTTCCCATGATGCGTCTCGATAATTTTGCGGCTGACGGTCAGGCCGAGACCGAGACCGACGTTGCGCGTGGTGAAAAATGGCGAGGGCGCGTTTTGCGCGGCTTCGTTGGTAAAACCGGAACCGTTGTCCTGAACTTCGATTTCCAGACCCGGCACTCCGTTCCCATTGGAATGTTCGTGCAGTCGCACGCCGATTTTCGGATCTTTCGGATTGGCTTGAAGCGCGTTCAGAATCACTTCGGTCAAAGCGTGTTTTAGCGCCGCGCGGTCGCCGGTGACGACGAACGGTCTTTCCTTGTCCTCGTATTTGAACTCGGCGGATTTGACGGGCTGATGCTTCCGCGCTTCCTGATAAGCCTCCTCGATCAGCGGACTTAACGGAAACGCCTCCTGCGTCAGAACAGAATCGCGCGCCAGGAATCGCATCTGATTGATCAACCGCGTCACGCGCTTCACGCCATCGGCCAGAGCCGCATCAAGCGACGCGCGGAATTCAGGATCTTTGTATTTGTCCGCAAGCAATTGTTGATGCGTCGAGAGCGGAACCATTGCATTGCCGACTTCATGCGCGAGGCGATCCGCCATCGTGCGAATCAGCCGCAGGTTCGCGGTTTCGACTTCCAACCGGCGCAATTGTTCGCTCTTCGTCAGATCTTCCACCATCAACAACGCGGAAATCGGCTGCGTGGAATTCTGCCGCTGAAACGGAACAATGCTGACATTGTAAATCGTTCCCGGCGAATTCTCCGGCTCGAATCTGAACGGCGGAATCGCCGTGCCGGTTTTGAGCACCTGATAAACCTTTGCGCCAATCATTTGCGGCAAATCGCTGAATTCCAATTCACCGGTGCGGCGATTTGAAATGGAGAAAAACCGGCGCGCGGCCTTGTTGGAATGCAGCACTGCGAGGTCGTTGCCGACGACGACGCACGCATTGTTCAACTCGCGCAAAATTTCCGCGAGAATTCCGTGATTGCCGGCGAGTTGATCGTGGAGCCAGATATTTTTCACAGCGAGGCCAACCTGTTCGAGCAAGTGGAAAATCAATTCCAGTTCGCCGTTCGCGAGCGGTTCGCCGGTGATATGACCGTCAAAAACCGCGACGCCGACAACCGTTTCGCGATCCAGAATCGGAATGGCGACCTGCGTCCCGAGCAACTCAAATTCCTTTTGTGTCGTCACATCGCGCCGCGCTTCATCGCTGTTGCGGCGCAAAATGCGTCCAAGCCGCGAAACCTGCCCGCCAATTCCGTTGTCGAATGAAAGCTCGAAATGTTCGAGCAAACCGGGCGAAACGCCAATGGCGCAGGCCGCGCGCAAATTGCCGCCGGTTTCCGGCGTCTGCTCGCCCATCCAATGCGCGGGTTGATGAAGAAAAATGGCGGCGCGATTGATGCCAATGAGTTCGCGCAGGAGCAGAAGAAATTGTTTCAGCATCGCCTCGGCATCCAGCGAGTGCGTGAGAATCGCGGAAAAACCGCGCAACGCGCCAAGGCTCTGAAAACCCGCTTGCGGCGCGGCATTGGAAACAGCGGTGGATTGGGACGGGCGCATGGATTCGACAGGCTCGGGATGTTCGACGACAGTCGGCTCGATCAGTTCCGCCTTCGCCCAAAGCCGGTCCAGCAGCGCGGTGAGCATTCTCATGCGAACGGGTTTGTTCAGCACGTGCGTAGCGCCCTTGAGATATGCCTCTTCTTCCCATTCCCATTGTTTCGCGCCGGTGAAAATAATGATCGGGCAACGCGGCGCGCGGCGGCGGAGTTTTTCGAGAATCCAGATTTCCTGAACGCCGGACAATTCCACGTCCACGATGCACGCGTGCGCCAGGCCGTGCGCAAGCAGCGGCTCGGCTTCCTCCACACCGGTGCGATGGATGACGCGGTATTGCTCGGGATCCAAACCCGCGCGAAGGGTCTCGAACAATTCGGGATGCGGAGCCAGGACTAAAATAGTTTTCATTTTAAAGTGGTGTCGCGGACGCGAAAAAAAACCGCCGCCGATCACGGCTGAGGCTCGCCGATTGCGCGCCGCTGAACGTAACAATCCTCTCCGCTTTGACAAACTCTCCGCGCAATCGAACGTCGCCGGAAACGGAATACGACTTTCCTGCTGCTGTCACAATCACTAGATAATCCATACGCGCGTCATCGGGTCAATTCATACTTATTCCCAAAGAATAGAAAAGCCGCGCTCCCGGATACAATGACATGAAATACCGATTTTAAAATCTGGAAGATTACGTAGCAAATCCCGGGGAAAACACCGGAAAAAGCGGCGCGGAAATCCGCGCCCTGGCATTTCTGATTCGTATTCCTTTTGCAAGGCGCGGGAAGAGACCCCCCGCGCCAATCGCTTACGGCAAATCCGTTCGTCCCATCAAATAACGATCGCATTCGCGCGCCGCGCCGCGTCCCTCATTGAACGCCCACACGACCAGGCTTTGTCCGCGACGGCAATCTCCGGCAGCGAACACGCCTTTGATGTTCGTATGATATTTCTCGAATGCCGCCTTTACGTTCGAGCGCGGGTCGCGTTCGACACCAAGCGAATCGAGCAACGGCTGTTCCGGCCCGAGAAATCCCATCGCGAGCAAAACGAGTTGAGCCGGCAAAACTTTTTCCGATCCCGGCACTTCTTTCGGAACGAATTGCCCTTTTTCGTTTCGTTCCCATTCAATCTGCACCGTATGAACGGCTTTCACCTGGCCGTTTGCGTCGCCCTCAAATTTCTTCGCGGTCGTGAGATACACGCGCGGATCGCTTCCGAATTTTGCGGCGGCTTCTTCCTGGCCGTAATCGAGCCTGTAAATTTTCGGCCATTCGGGCCACGGATTGTCCTTGGCGCGATCCAACGGCGGCTTCGGCAAAATTTCAATCTGCACAAGGCTGTGGCAGCCGTGCCGCATCGAAGTGCCGACGCAATCCGTTCCGGTGTCGCCGCCGCCGATGACGATCACGTCCTTGCCTTCGGCTGAAATGAAATTTCCGTTTTTGTGGCGATCCAGCAAAGCGCGCGTGTTCGCCGTCAGAAATTCCATTGCAAAATGAATTCCTTTCAAGTCGCGTCCTTCCACCGGCAGATCGCGCGGCTTCGTCGCGCCGGTGCAAAGCACAACGGCGTCAAAGTCTTTGAGCAATTTTTCCGCGGGGAAATTTCCGCCGACCGTCGTATTGCAGACGAATTGAATTCCTTCCGCTTCCATTTGTTTGACCCGCCGCAACACGACTTTTTCCTTGTCGAGTTTCATGTTCGGAATGCCATACATCAGCAGTCCGCCCGGACGATCCGCGCGTTCGAAAACCGTGACGAGATGTCCGGCTTTGTTCAATTGCGCGGCGGCGCACAATCCGGCCGGCCCGGCTCCGACCACCGCGACTTTTTTTCCGGTGCGGCGCGCGGGCGGTTCGGGAGTAATCCAGCCTTCATCCCAGCCTTTTTCGGCAATGGCGTATTCAAGGTTTTTGATTGTGACCGGCGGATTATTGATGCCGAGAACGCACGAGCCTTCGCACGGCGCGGGGCAAACGCGGCCGGTAAAATCGGGAAAATTATTCGTCTTGTGCAGGCGTTCCAACGCTTCCTTCCACAGACCGCGATAGACAAGATCGTTCCATTCGGGAATCAGATTATGAATCGGGCAGCCGGACGCCATGCCGTTGACGAGCGTGCCGGTGTGACAGAAAGGAATGCCGCAATCCATACATCGCGCGGCTTGTTCGCGAAGCTTGGCTTCGTCCATGTGATAATGGAACTCGTTCCAGTCGCGGATGCGTTCGATGGCCGAACGATCCAGCGGCAGTTCGCGCAAATATTCCAGAAATCCGGTAGGTTTACCCATTTTTTTATCAGTTGTTAAAATTCAGATTAAACGCAAAGACACGGAGAACGCGGAGGTTCGCAGAGAGAGAAGATGAAAAAAGTTTCTCTGCGCTCCCAGTGTTCTTTGCGTCTCCGCATTAAACTTTGTCATATAAATTTTCA
>DASSNZ010000099.1:0-8373 GCA_035701135.1 Verrucomicrobiia bacterium | reverse complement strand
GCATCAGTTCCTAATGGCAAAAATCCTGCGAAAACCAAGACTGCTCGATCTCGTCGTTGAAGCAATCCATGCTTGCGGCTGGGATGTTTTGATTTTGTCATCACGCGACGACCATCCATTCGCTTTGTCAATTTTCAAGGGAGATACAAAAATTTCATTGCTGGTTTACATTTGGAATTTAACTCATGGCGGATTTCCGCGAGACCCAAATGAGTTTCGGATTCAGGTGACTGGTGTAAATCAGATTGAACTTCGGGACGGATGGAAAACTCTTTTGCTGGGTTGGTCTGACGATTTGCAAGTGTTTGCAGGTTTCGATGCAACTAAGCATCAAATCTCCATGTCGGGTCGTTCTCCATCCATTCAAATCAAGCGTGATGCGCTTGAAAAAGCCGTGCGGAATGGTTTTGCGCCACAAGCTCGCGATAATGAAGAAATCGCCATTGCTTTTCGTCCAGACTTTTTTACGCCCTATGTTCTTGGCTCGTCAGAATTGCATCAAACTTCTGCTGCCGTTTTGGAGACCAAAGCACTCGAAAGAATCTCGCGTGAAAAAGCGGTGGATTTCGATCTCGAAGACATTGAGCCAAGAGAACGTCGGCAAGTTTTGCAAACTGTGAACCGCAAAATTCGCGATGCTCGTTTCCGTGCAGATGTTTTACGAGCTTACAGCCATCGCTGCTGTGTTTGCGGAATCCAACTCGATTTGCTCGACGCCGCTCACATCATTCCCGTTGAACACGAATGCGGAACAGACGAAATCAAAAACGGACTTTCACTTTGCGCCTTGCATCATCGCGCGTTTGACCACGCTTTGATTACAGTTCACAAAGATTATTCAATCGGTTGCAGTGAAAAAGAATTTCAGCGACTTCGCACAATTGGTTGGCACGGTGGCGAATCTGAATTCAAAGCAGCATTGCGCGACGAAATTTTATTGCCGCCGAAAAAGGAAATTTATCCGGCTGTTGATTATTTGGAATTTGGTCAAAAGATTCGCGGCTGGATAAATTGAAAATTATTTTCCTATGCCTGATTACGCTTTCATGAATCAATGCCTTTACGAAGGCAAAGCCAAGGAAGTCGAACAGATGACCAAGGACGCGCTCGCCGAAGGCCGGCCGGTGCAGGAGATTTTATCTGAAGGCCTAATCGCGGGCATGAGCGTGGTCGGCGAGGATTTCAAATACAACATTCTCTACGTGCCCGAAGTGCTCATCGCCGCGCGCGCGATGAAAGCCGGAATGGCCGTGCTCAAGCCGCTCCTCTCGGCGCACGATTCCGTGGTGAAACCGGCCGGCACCTTGCTCATGGGTACGGTGCGGGGCGATCTGCATGACATCGGAAAAAATCTCGTCTGCATGATGGCGGAGGGCGCGGGATTCAAGGTCGTGGACATCGGCGTGGACCAAAGCATTGAAAAATTTCTCGCCGCCACCGAACAGCACAAGCCCGACATTATCGGCATGAGCGCATTGCTGACCACGACGATGACTTACATGAAAACCGTCGTGGACGGTTATCGCGAGCGCGGAATGCCGCAGAAATTCGCCGTCGGCGGCGCGCCAATCAGCCAGTCGTTTGCTGACGAAATCAAAGCCGACGGTTACGGCGCGGATGCTTCGAGCGCGGTGGATTTGTTTTTGTATTTCATGGGCAAAGGCCCGCCGCCGAAGGCAAAAACCAAGCTCGATACAATTGAAGAAGTAAAAGCCGAACGCGAGGAAGCGCGTTCGCCGGACGCGAAATCGAAATATCAAATTCTGTATTGGCAGGACATTCCGTCCGAATTGAAAGCGTGGGATGATTTCGACGAAGTCAAAATGAGTTTGCCGGAAAAATTCGCCATCAAGATTGATGCTTCGGCGCAAAAGCAGGGCCTGGTTTCGCACGACGCCTACGTCGCGCATTTGCATTGGGGCGAAATCATCGAACGCGCGGGTTCGCCGCGCGAGGTCGCCGAGGCCGTTCGCAAAGAGCTTGTCGCCAAACTTTAAAAACGACGTGAAACAATTCGCCACCATCACCGTAATCGGGCGCGATAAAACGGGCGTCATCGCGCGCGTCACGAATTTTCTTTTCGAACGGCACGCCAACATCGAGGCGCTGGAGGAACAGGTCACGCGCGGCCAGTTCAGCATGACGTTGCAGGCGTCCTGGCCCAAAAAGAATTTCGATGCTGCCGGGATGCGCGAGGGCCTCGCGAAACTGGCGGCGTTGCTCGGCATGGAAATCAAGGTGCGCTCCACCAATCCAAACGCGCGCCAGCGTTTCGCGATTTTTGTGACCAAAGAACCGCGCTGTTTCGAGGCCATCGCCAATGCCGCAGCCGGTCGAACCCTGAAAGCCGATCCGGCTATTGTGATTGGCAATTACGCTAGCTTCGAACCGCTCGCAAAAAAATATAAACTACCGTTCATCTGCGTGCCCTGGGAGAATCGCGCCCAGGCCGAGTTGAAGACGCTGGAAATTCTGGAGCAACACGAAATTGATTTCGTTGTTCTGGCGCGATTCATGAAAATTCTGTCGCCGAATTTTGTCTGGCGATACAAAAATAAAATCATCAACGTCCATCCGTCGCTGCTGCCGAGTTTTCCAGGTCCGCAGGCGTATCGCCAGGCCTACGAGCACGGCGTCAAGATCGCCGGTTGCACGGCGCACTTCGTCAATATGCATCTGGATGAAGGTCCGATCATCGCCCAGGGCAGTTTTCCCATCCGCCCCGGCATGACGCTGCGCGACATCGTGGAAACCGGTCAAAAGCTCGAGGCGAAAATTTTGCTGAAGGCGATAAAGCGTTATCTCTCCAAACACCTCGACGTGTATTGGGGAACAGTCAACGAAGTCTGACCGTGGCTTGTGATTTATGACCAAACTCTGCGACATCAACCTGGCGGCAAAGGAGAAACTCCCTCCCACTTTCGCGGAAAAATCCGGCATCGGCTCGCATTACGTGGATGCATTTGTCAAACCGATGAACACGAAACTGCCCGACGGCACGCGCGTCGGGTGCAAACGCAAAGGTCTTAAAATCACGCTGACGGTCGGCACAAAAAAGGGAGAAGGATTGATGCGCCGTCTCACCGTCAGCAAGGATCCGGTTGTAATGCTGCAGGCCGCGTTGCAGGAGGCAGCCAAAGCGGCGGGCGTGGAATTGAAAATCACTGAAACAGAAATTCTGATCGCGGCCTGAGTTATGAAAAAATCTCTCCTCGAAACGTTGCGTGAACGAAGACTTGTGTGCGATGGCGCGATGGGAACTCAGTTGATGCTCGCCGGATTGGCGAATGGCGATTGCGGCGAGGCATGGAATTTACTGCATCCCGAACGCGTGCTGAAAATCCAGCGCGCCTACGTGGATGCCGGCGCGGATTGCCTGATTACAAACACGTTTGGCGGAAGCCGATTGATGCTGAAACGCCACGGCCACATTGAACAATTGCGTGAAATCAATCAGGCCGGAGCGCGCATCGCCCGCGAGGCTTTTGGCGAACGCGAAGGTTTTGTGCTGGGCGATCTGGGTCCGCTCGGCGCGATTCTTCAACCGTATGGCGATTTGCCGGAAGATGAAGCGCGCGCCGCTTATGAGGAGCAGGCGCGGGCGCTGGTCGAAGCCGGCGCGGATGCAATCATTATCGAAACGCAAACTTCGTTGGAAGAAATCGGCGTGGCCATTGACGCGGCAAAAGCGGCCGGCGCGCCGTGCATCATCGCGTCGCTCGCGTATGATTTGTCCGCGGACAAAACATTTTATGTCACGATGATGGGCGTGACGCCCGAACGCGCGGCGGAATTCGCGCAGGAACGCGGCGCAAATATCATTGCGCTGAATTGCGGCACCGGCATGGACATGACCGGCGCGGCGATGGTGGCCGGACAATATCGCGAGGCATGCGATTTGCCGGTAATGGTGCAGCCAAACGCCGGATTGCCGGTATTGGAAAACATGAAAGCGGTTTACAAACAACTCCCCGCCGACATGGCCAAAAACGTTCCTGACGCGCTCGCAGCCGGCGCAAACATCATCGGCTCATGCTGCGGCAGCACTCCGGAACACACGCGCGCGATTCACGAAGTGGTGGAGAAATTTAATCGAAGGAATTTTTAAAAGCGTCCGATATTTTCCATCCGTGGTCGTGAGCGTTTGTAAGGCGCGCGCCGGTAGCGGCAATTCGGCAGGAAACAATTCTCGCACGGAATCAGCTTTTGAAATTGGCGCGCCCTGGCCAGATCGCGCGTGAGGCCGATCACGCCAAGCAACGATTTTTTTGGCCGCGGCATTCCTGATTCCAAAATCTCCAATTCGCCCGGGAAATCGCCGGCAAAATTTTTTTGAAACAATTTCCATAGCAGCAATTGCTCCGCGATGTTCCAGCCGGAATAGCCCGGGCTGAAATGCGGCAACGCAGCCATTTTATTTTCATCCGCCCACGCGCAGATCCGTCCGCTCGCGACGGCAATCAACTGTTCCACCGCCGCCGAACCGTACGTTTCCAGAAAAAAATACTCGTCCGGCTTGCCTTCATTCCACAATTCCCGCGCGTGCTCCTCGCATTCTTTGCCGGCGCTCACAGCCACGAGCAATACGCTGTGCGCCTGTGCTTCAAACAAAATATCGCGCAGTTTTTTTGAGGAGAATTCAATTCCACCGATGCAGGCGGTTCGAACTTTCAATTCCAGCGATGAAATTTCCCGCGCGTAGATCCAGGGGCGTCCATTCCGCGCATACCACGCCTGCGCTTCATCGGCCAGTTCGCGCGCGCGACCTTCAAGCGAATAATTTTTCGGATAGCCGAGCAGTCGCTGGTATTCAGATTCCTGAATCTCCACCTGCGGATTCGTTTCAATCAGCGAGAACATGGTTCAATCGTTGTGCGCCGCGAAGGAAGCTTCCACCGTTTTGAACTGACAACCTTCGACGAAATAATCGAAAAAATTCGGATGCGCTTCGAGCCGGCAATGCTTCACACGTTTCACGAGATTTTCCAGTTCGGCGCGTTTCGCGCGCGACAGCAGGGCGATGCACGCGCCTTCAATCGCCGCGTTGCCGACCTGCAAAATTTTCGAATCCGAAATATCAGGAATCAATCCGATGCGGCGCGAAGATTCGATGTTCAGATGACGGCCAAATCCGCCCGCGAGGTAAAAAACGTCAACATCATCAAACGCAATTCCGTAGTCATGAAAAATGACGCGCAGTCCGGCGACGTTCGCGCCTTTCGCCTGCGCCAGTTCGTTGATGTCGCTCTCGGTGAAATAAATCGGCGAATCGCTTTTGAGATTCAAATCAAACCGATGCTCTCCGTTTTCAAAACGGCCGAGAGAATTGATGCGATCCGTGCGCAGCAGTTCGCTCAACAGATCCACGAGGCCGGAACCGCAAATGCCTTCCGCCGGAACATCGCCGATGATTTTTACGTTGAGCGAATCATCGTCGTTGATTTTAATCTTTTCAATCGCGCCGGGCAGACCGGGCATTCCGCGGGAAATCGCGCCGCCTTCAAACGCCGGGCCCGCCGGACACGACGCGGCGAAAATTTTATTTTTGTTTCCCAGAATCAACTCCGTGTTCGTGCCGATGTCCATGATGGCGACGATTCTTTCCTCGTTTGCCAGATCAACGGCCAACATGCACGCCGCGGCATCCGCGCCGACGTGGCCGCTGACAATCGGCAAACCATAAACGCGCGCCCGAGGATGAATCGCCGGCAAAAGTTTTTTCGCGGGTTCGCTCAAACTCGTCGTCGCGCGTTTGCCTTCGGCCATTTCAATTTCGGTCAGCGACCGATACGGATTCTGGCCGATCGAATAAACGTCCAACCGGAAAAAAATGTCGCGCATCGTGGAGTTTCCCGCGACGACAAGCTCGTAAATCGTTTGCGGGTCCACCGGGAATTCCTCAATCGCGTGCGTCAGATATCCGGCGAGCGTGCGCTGAAGCAATTTGCCTTTGTCGTGCGTGTCAAAAAAAATCCGCGACATCACGTCCGAACCGCCGAAGCGTTGCGGATTTTCAAACGAAGCGTCGGCGACAATTTCGCCGGTTTCCAGATTGAGCAACCGCAGAACAATGGTCGTGGTTCCCAAATCCATCGCGAGTCCGTGAATCGGTTTGGTCGAGCGCGCGATTTCCTCGCCGTCCAGCAAAATGCGTTCACCATCGCGCGTGACGGCGGGATCGAGTTTTAGTTTCCGCGAAGTCGTCGGCAATTGAAATGCCTGATGTTCAATCCGCATTTCGCCGCGACGCATCGTGTGGCAGCGGACGATTCCAGTTTCGGAAATGATTTTGCAACGGCACGAGAGCCGGAAATTTTGCCTGAGATGATTTTCCTCCGGCGTTTTCGCCGAAAGCAAATTCATTCCTTCGGCGATTTCGACGAGGCACTCCTTGCATTTGCCGTTTTTTTTGCAGGAAGTCGGCACTTTGATGCCGAGGATTTCCGCAAGATCGAACAGCGATTTGCCGGGTGAAACCTCGCTGCGAATGCCGTTGAAATGCAGTTCCACGCTCATGCGACTGATTTGACCTTATGATTCAAACTGACATCATAAAAAGCTTCCTGAACTCGGGCAACGATTGAGTTGTGATTCGACCGTTGTCCGAAGGAAGCAGCTTACGGCTGGGCGGGTGTCACGAGGCGATAGAAGCGAGCGTCAAAACCGGTGAAGGAATTGGTGATGGTCACGATGCGATCAGTCGGAGCAGCGGAAACGTCAATTAATTTTTGCCATGCTGTGTCTGTCAGCGATGATTTATAAAGCGCGCTGTAAGTGTGGTTGGAAGCGGCAAGAAATTGGAACGTGACGTTATCCGGAACCACAACGACCTGTTGAATTCTGAGAAAACTAGCCGCATCATTTGGATTTGTACCCGCGAGGTATTCCTGCAAATTACTGAATCCGTCATGGTCTGGATCGGCGCCAGCATCTTGCGTAAATGGAAGCGTGCCGTTCGCGATTTCCCATGAATCGGGCAAACCATCGCCGTCAGAATCGCCATTGCCGGAGAATGCGCCGGGCGTTGGAGGCGCTGCCTTCCAATTGAGCGGTTCGTTGCCAAAAGCCGCAGGCGAAATCCGTTGGAGCGACAAACCGCCACCATTTGCCGCCGCAGACCACGGCGATTTGTTATTATAATCCACCGCATCCATCGTCACATAAGGCACGGAGCCATCGTCGTTTGGATTGTCCGGCGCCTGCAGTTCGATAGCTTCGCCGCCGTCGGACAATTTTCCGGGATAAGGGCCAAAAATCAAAATGTTTTCCGGCACATTATATTTCAGGCGGAACGCCGCCGGATTGGTCGCGACCAAAAGCAAAGCGGTATTCGCATCCAATGTGACATTTGTCGGGAAGGTATATTCCAGACCGTTGACCATCCATGCGTTGGTCGGATGTTGGGTGTCAAAAAGCGGAACAGGATTGCCGGTGATATTGAGCAATTCCAAAAATTCATCGCCATCGGCGTCGGGATGATAATTGATTTCGCTGATGACGATGGGTCCGATGCGCGGTCCCGAATTGGTTGCACCAAGTGTGACGGAAATTTGCAGCGGATAAAATTGTTCGCCGGCGCTGTTGACAACGCGGCCAAAACTGACGCCGTTAAATACCGCGCCAAAGGCAACTCCCGTGCTGTAGCCGGTGAGCCGGCCGTTTGTATCGGCTGAAAAAAGATAAACTGCATCGCCTGTAGAACTGAATGCAAAACTGTTGCCGAAGCCGGGCGTTGGATTGAAATCATCTTCGTTGAATACCACGCGTCCGCCGGGCGAAAGAATTGTGTCATCGGGAATTCGATATTTCAGCGTGTCGGGATCATCAGTCAAAAACCATCCGCCGATGTCCACATTGGTTATCGTTGGATTGAAAAGTTCCACGGAATCTTTTTCCGGCGGATCGGTGTGCGTGAGAATTTCATCAATCGCAATCGGAGCGATGTCGGGCGAAGGATCGTCCGATCCGGGCGAGCCGCCGGGATTGGCGCTGGCCCGCCAGCTTGAACCTTTATCGGGAGCTGGTGAGGCGTTTGGATCCCGCGGCACTAAAGAAAAATCGTTTCCATCCGGTGCGACAGGCCACGGCGGGCGGTCTCCATAGCTGACGGAAAAAACCGTTTCGCCAAAAGGATTTGAGAGCGTCAATTTTTCGCCGCTGTTGTCCAATTGACCGGTATACGACCCATTAATTGCGACGCCGGGATATTTTGCCGCAAATGCCGTGACGTTTCGGACGAGAACAAAAAATTGATCAGGACCGAGCCACGTTCCGTTTGTAAAAGTGAAATTGATTCCGCTGGTGAACGTCAGCCCGGAAAGGTCCAGCGTATTTGTTCCGATGTTTTTCAATTCAAGAAATTCCAGGTCGTTG
>DASSNZ010000098.1:0-11310 GCA_035701135.1 Verrucomicrobiia bacterium | reverse complement strand
TGCGCGTTCATTGCCGGAACTGGAAATTTCCATGAACATCGAGGCAGGGCGGATTTGCCTAACATTTTGATTTACTC
Source organism: Verrucomicrobiia bacterium (assembly GCA_035701135.1). Taxonomy (GTDB): domain Bacteria; phylum Verrucomicrobiota; class Verrucomicrobiia; order Limisphaerales; family DASXHY01; genus DASXHY01. Next base: position 11,233 of record DASSNZ010000098.1, on the reverse strand, counting down.
TGTTTTCTCGTGACTCTGCTTGCCTTTGAAACGTCCTGCGATGAAACCAGCGCGGCTGTGATTCAAAATGGCCGCGTTCTCTCGAGCGTTGTTTCGTCGCAAATCCGCCTTCACGCCGAATACGGCGGCGTCGTTCCCGAACTCGCGGCGCGCGAACATTTGCGGAATCTGATTCCCATGGCCGGCGCGGCGTTGGACGGCGCGAAAATCAAGCCGGAAAAACTGGATGCTTTCGCGGCGACGCAAGGTCCCGGCCTGCCCGCCGCGCTGATGGCGGGATTGAAAGCGGCGCAATCCATGGCGTTTGCTTTGCGCCGGCCATTTGTCGGAATTCATCATCACGAGGCGCATTTGTATTCGCCGTGGATTTCCGGCGGACAGGATTCCGAGGTCGCGGCGGATTTCGAGGCGTTTGAGCCTAACATTTCGCTGATTGTCAGCGGCGGCCACACTATTCTGGTGCATGTCGAAAGCGAATTGAAGCATCACGTGCTCGGCTCTACGATGGACGACGCCGCGGGCGAATGCTTTGACAAAGTGGGGAAACTGATCGGCCTTCCGTATCCGGCCGGGCCGGAAATGGATCGCCTGGCTGAAACCGGCGATGCCAAGGCGTTCGATTTTCCGCGTCCGATGATTAACGACGCGAATGACGATTTCAGTTTCAGCGGCCTGAAAACTTCCGTCCGTTATTTTTTGCGCGATCATCCGGAAATTCTCACGGACGCGCAGCGGCTTCGCGATTTATGCGCCAGCGTTCAGGCGGCGATTGTGGACGTGCTCGTCGCAAAAACAATCAAAGCGGCAAAACGTTTGCGCGTTTCGTGCGTTACCGCGTCCGGCGGCGTCACCTGCAATCGCGCGCTGCGAAACCAACTGTCCGCCGCGTGCGGGCGGGAAGGATTGAAATTGCGCCTGGCGCGGGCGAATCTTTGCACCGACAACGCGGCGATGATTGGCGTTCTGGCCGAGCGGAAACTCATTTCCGGCGCTTTGAAAAGCGAATGCCTGGAGGACGTTCTTCCGAACTGGCCGCTTGACGAGATTTTTGTTCCGACGGTTTGCTCATGTTCCTCCGTGCAGAAAAATCCGGCGACCGTGCAGGAAATCACCAGTTCGTGCGATTGACCAACCTGCCGCCAACGAGCAAAATCCCGCAAATTTTGATTTATTAATTCGATGCTAAAAATTGAGAAATACTCGGTGGGAGTCGGAGACCGCTTCGCGCAACAGGCTGAAGCGCAATTGCGTGCGTGCGTGTTGGCGGCGGAAAAAGGCGTGGATATCATTCCCGTCTGGAACAAATCGAATCGCGAACATCTGATCGTCGGTTCGGAACCCTCCAGCGTTCGCGCCGCCGCCGATGCCGCCGTGAAAAAACTCGGCTGGAAAAAACCGTATCACGTGGACGCCGATCACATCCGGCTCGAAACCGTGGATCGCTTTGTGCCGCACTCTGATTTTTTCACGATTGACGTCGCGGACTCGATTGGAAAACCGGCTTCGGCTGAATCCGTAAAAGCTTTCGCCGACCGGCATTCGGAACTGGCGGGCAGGCTGGAAATTCCCGGCGTGGACGGCGGCATTCAATCCTCGCGCGCGGAAGTCGAACGCATCGCGAACAAATTTCTTTTCGCCGTTCAGGAAGCCGGCGCGATTTACCGCCACATCGCCAGACTGAAAGGCGAGGGGAATTTCATCACGGAAGTTTCCATGGACGAAACGGATTCGCCGCAAACGCCGGTCGAGCTGCTCGTGATTCTGGTCGCAATCGCGGACGAGAAAATTCCGATCCAAACCGTCGCCCCAAAGTTCACCGGGCGCTTCAACAAAGGCGTGGATTACGTCGGAAATGTGGCGCAGTTTGAAAAAGAATTCAACGACGACCTCGCAGTGATTCGTTTCGCGGTTCAGAAATATGGATTGCCCGAAACCTTGAAACTCAGTGTTCATTCCGGAAGCGACAAATTTTCCATTTACGGCGCGATTCATCGGGCGATTCGCCGGCACAATTCCGGTTTGCATTTGAAAACCGCCGGCACGACGTGGCTGGAGGAAATCATCGGGCTTGCGGAAGCGGGCGGCGAAGGATTGGTTTTGGCGAAGGAAATTTATTCCGAAGCGCTCGCGCACACCGAGGAACTTTGCGCGCCTTACGCGGCGGTGATTGATATTGATCGCGCGAAATTGCCTTCCGCGGAAACGGTTTCAAAATGGAACGCGGCGCAATTCGCCGCCGCGCTGCGGCACGATCCGAAATGCGCGGAATTCAATCCGCACGTCCGGCAACTGCTTCATGTCGGCTACAAAGTCGCGGCGAAAAAAGGCGAAAGCTATCTCAAGCTTGTGCGCGCGTGCGAAGAAACCATTTCGCGAAACGTCACCGGCAATTTGTTCGAGCGCCATTTCAAACCGGTATTTATTGGTTAGGTTGCGATCAACTTTTCTTCGATAAGATTTTTCGCTGCCTGATTCGTTGCGAAACGAACCGGCTGCCGTCGAGATAAAAACGCAGTGGAAGCGCCGCGGCTTTGGTGATTCCTATTCGCGGCGTTGTGATGACCGGGCCGTTCGCTTTGCGAAATTTTTTGAGGTTCGGATTTTCCGCGATAAAGACCGGCGAATGCGGATCGCATAAATCAATTCCATCCAGCCCGCGGCTGATGTCGAGTGCCTGGCAGAGTTTTCCCGGACCGCTGGTGAGTTGCTCGATTTTTTCAACAGGCCGGCGCGCGCGCATCAGTTCCTCGCCGAAATCCACTTCAATCGCGCGGATCAAAACCGCTTCCGCGACGCCCGCCGGACGGCAAACCGCGTTTGCGCAAAAATGAAATCCGTAAATCAGATAAACGTACGCGTGGCCGGGAAGGCCGAACAACGCCCGATTGCGCGGCGTTGGTCCCGGCGCGCCGTGACAGGCCGGATCGCCGGTGAGATACGCTTCGGTTTCCACAATCGCGCCGCCGCACGGCCCGTTCGGTGTATTGCGCACGAGCAGGCGGCCGAGTAATTCCGGCGCGACGACTTTTGCGGAAGGCTCGTAAAACGACCGGGGCAGAGGTTCGAATGTTTTCATTAAACTCGCGGCAGTTTAATGAAAATTTCGAAAAAGAGAAATCCCGCGAGATCAATTCTGCTGATTTCTCACGCGCAGAAACACGTTCGGTCCGCAGATGGGATCCAGGCGATCAAACGTCGTCGTGTTGGTTCCGTTCGCGAAGGTATTGTCGAATTGCGATACGGGTGTCCACACATTCTGGGTGAGATTTGAACTGTATTCGGGAATCACGCTCCAATCGCTCGCGCCCGTGGATTTTATGACGACGTTGGTTTGAGAGAGCGCGAGATAAACAATTTTCACAGTCGGCGGCGTGGGCGGGCTGACGATGTTCAGCGTGCCGCCCATCGGAGAATGATTTGCACAGTGATAGAAAAGCGTGTCCGGCGCGTCGGCGGGAACGGTGAACCGCAGTTCGCCGAATGTTACTCCATTATTGATGACGCCTTCGGTGAATTGATCACCCGAACCAGTGGTCAGAGCCGTTTTGATATAAAACGGGTGAATGGAAGCGTTAACCTGAAAAACATACGTGACGCCGCGTTGAAGAGTTAGTGTGGGATTCGATTGTCCATCAATCGTGTAAGCACTGAGGCTGCTGGCCGTGACGGAATTCGTTGTCGGCGATGTTTGCGCCCGGGCAACAGCGCAGGCGAAAAAAACGAGCGTGATTCCAGGTAAAAAACGCGGATTTATCTTCATAGTTGTTCCGTATGACGCCCGGGCGATGGATTTGTTCCAGGGTTGACGAAAATTTTTTTGAAGAAATTTTTTAAAAAAATCAGCGCCCTACGGCGAAGTTTCCCTGGGCGCGACGTTCAGTTGAACGGAAAAACCGTTCGCCGCCGCCAAGACCCAATCAATTCGCCCGCTGATCGTGGGAAGAAAATCAATCCATCCCGCGAGCATTTCATCGCCGGTTCTCGAGAGCACGAAAAACGGCGCGCTGCTGTTGCTTCCAAGGCTCGTGGCGAAACTGAATTTTCGTCCATCCGCAAGCGCGCCGGCGAACATCACATGGCCGCTCGCGCTGATTTTCGCAAAGCCAGTTGCTTCTTCCCGGGTGGGATCAGCCGCGCTCAAAAATTGGAAATCAACCCGGCCTGTTTCGGGTGCCGGATTTGTTTTTGGATCGAAAACATTTCGATTGGCTTGTAATTCCGCGGTCCAGTTTCCGTCGGTGATGCTCCCGAAAACCTTGTCCGCGCCGTTCGTTAAATTCAGATTCAGCGAACCCGCAATCGGACGATTTCCGGGCCGAAGAATCACGATGCGGGCGTTTCCGGTTGGATCGAAACGCCCGTGAAAAGGATAACGTTTACGCGCGAGAATAATTCGTCCGCTGAACGCGCCGCGAGTTGAAACCTGGAGCGCGAATGTTCCGGTGCTTTCCGGCGCGGGCGCGTTCGTGTCGAAAAATAATCCGCTGAAATGCCCGCGCGCCGGAGTAAACGGATTCGGAATAAATGTCGCAGTGAGCGTCAGGTTTGATCGCATGACGAAATTTAAAATCGCGGCGGATTGCGCGATGTTGGTGACAATCGTCGCGTCGGATTGCGTTCCGATCCATCCGTCAAAAATCTGGCCGGAACCGGGTATTGCGCGAATTTTATACGGCCTGCCGATTCGCAAAGGACGATTGTTCAAATCCGGGAAAACAGTTCCGTCTCCGTTTATTTCCACCGCGAGCGGCCATTTTTGCACAAACGTAAAAAATCGCGTGAGCGTTCGGGAAACATTTCCCGCGAGATCAACGCTTCGCATCTGAATCGTGTTTAATCCGGCGGCGAGAGTGATTTCCGCGTTCCACGAATCCGTTCCGTCAGCCGGTTGAAAACTTCCGTTGTTGTCGCGCACTTCGACGCGATCCAATCCGACATTGTCGCTTGCCGTTCCGGAAAGGGAAACCGTCGGACGAGTCAAATGCGCGAAATTTCGCGGCGAACGCGTGAGATGAATTTTCGGGCGTTCGGATTCCGGGACGAAAATTCGAACGACAACCGGCGCGGACGTCGCGGTTTCTCCGAATTCATCCAGCGCCGTCGCGTTAAGAATATAATCACGCGCCTGCGTCGGCATCCAATTCAACGTGAAATCCGGCGCAATGGATTCTCCGATGAAATCGCCGTCTGCAAAAAAATCAACCCGGCTCGCAGCGGGCGAATCCGCCGGAACCGATGCCTGTAAAAAAATATTCGTGCCGAGCGGAAATTTCCCTCCGGTCGCAGGTTGCACGATTTGAACGCTCAGCGGTTTTGCGATGGAAAATGAAACGACGGCGGTGTTTGACGTTCCGGTGCTGGAGGTTGCAATTGCTGACAACTGATAATTTCCGGGCGCGATATTGGTCAGAACCAGCGAAAACGGCGCGGCGGTTTTTATCGCGACCCGATTTGTGCCTAACAGAAATTCAACACGGCTGATCGTTGCGTTGCTGACGCCGGCGTCAACAACGACGTTCACCGGGCCGTTCGCGGGAAATCTGGCGTTGTTCGTCGGTTCGACAAACGCAATTTCCGGCAATGGAAAAACGACCGGTTGCACCGATAAAACAGCCGGATCGCTGACGATTTTTCCCGACGAATCGCTGACGACGACGGAGTAATTTCCCGAATCTGCTGGCGTGGCGTTGTTCAAAATCAAAGTTGCATTGGTTTCATTCGGAATATCGCTGCCGTTGAATTGCCATTGATAGTGGATCGGTGGAGAGCCGGACGCGGTGACGGAAAATTGAACCGAGGTTCCTTCGGAAACGGTCTGGCTTTGCGGCTGCTCAAGAATCGCGAGCGAAGGAACGGAATAATCAATCGTCAGGACTGGCGCGTCCGCGCCGCTCTCGCGCGTCGCGAAATGTCGCGCGGTCCGGAGCGAAGCTTCATCCGCGCTTGTGAGAAGCCAGCCGAAATTTCCGGACGGATTTTCCGCCCAGGATTGAACGTCGGAAACCAGGGCGGCGGAGGATGGAAAAATGTAATTGCCGAGATTGGAAATAAACACGGTGGAACTGGTTGCGCCCGAAGAATCATTTGCGCCGGTTGCTCCGGGAGTTTGCCAGGAAACGCCCGGCGATCGCGCGTTCCACGTCGCGCCGCTTTCGCTCCAGTTTTCCAGCAGCCGATGCAATCCAAAAGTCGAAGCCTGAGGCGATTGCGGAACGCGAACGACCTGAACGCTCAACGTCGCGGAATTGATTATCGCGCCCGCGGGAATTTTTCCGGACAAATCGAATCGAAGCAGCATTCGCCGGATTTCGTGATTGGCCGAAGCGCCCAGGCCGCCGGAAACCGCGGACGAATTGCCGCCGAAATTCGAGTCCGGGCTGAATTGTTCGATGTCCGTGTCGGCGACCGGCGTAAGCGTGACGGTTTCGGCGTGGGCGGAAATAAAACCGAGCGCGGAAAACAGCAGGACGAATGCGAGTTTGAAAGCGAAATTTTTCATGGCCATTTGAACGCGAGCGTCGCGAAAATTCCGTGCGCCGTGTAATCGTTGATGCGCCCCGGCTCGGAGTATTTGAAAAAGGCGTAGTGGAGATTCATTGTGACAAGCGGACTGATTTTTTTTGTGATTCCGGCGCTCGCTCCGTGCCGCGTGTAATTCAATCCCAGCGGAACGCCGTCGGCGAAATTGTGTTGTCCGTAATCGGCGCGCGAAATGGAATACGCCGCGCTAAATTCTGTTGTGTCATTCAAAGCGTAGGTCGCGTTGGCCGCGGCAGTGAAAAGATTTCCGCGATACGGCACAACCGACGCGTTTCCGTTGTCGGCGGTGATCGTTCGCGAATTTCCGTAGGTGAAAGTGCCGAAGAAATAAAATCGGCGCAGCGGCGTCAGCGCGAAATTGATTCCATAATTTTCCGCGTCGTAGGTTCCGGCGAGAATTGCGGACGAGCCGGGCGGATCGGTGCGCGTGGAATAATCCGTTGTAACAGCCTGCAAAGTCAGCGTTACTTTCAGCCACGAATTCGGGCGCAACGCGAGTTTCGCATCCACTTCGTCAGTCTCGATTTTCCGGCCGAGAATAAACGCGGGATAACCGTTGAGCGTGGTGTCTTCGAGATGCTGATAATCGCTGCCGCTGAGCAGATGCCGGAATTGCGCGGTGAGTTCAACCCAGCGCAAGGGCGAGACATTGAATCCGGTTTTGATGTCGAAACGGTTGTTTTGAAATTCCGTTTCGCGCGCAAACGGTGTTGGCGCCGGGCTGCTTCCGGTTTCAAGCAATTGGCCGCCGCTGAATTGCCCGACGCGGTCCTGTTGAAATCTCGCGTCCGCGAAAAGAACCGTGAACGGAATTTTCGTGAAACGGAGATTTGCGTTTTGCATGGATTCGAATTCATCCAGATCGGAAACGGCGGGAAAGGAATACAACGCAAACTGCGCCGGATTTTCAGGATCGCCGCTGTCGAGATGCGTGCGGCCAAAACCGTTTTCGTGCGTCCATTCGTTCTGGCTGCCGAGCGAAAGACTCAGATATTCGAGAGGCGTGAAAAGGCTTGCGACGCTGAAAACATGCGATTCGCGCGAAAGCGTGACGCGGCTGCTCCAGAAATTTCCGCTGACGGGCAGATTCGCCAGGTCGGTTGTGGTTTGATTGAAAGATCCGTCCGCTTCGAGACGCGAATAAAAATATCCGCCGGACAACAGCCACCAGTCGCGGACCATTTTTTCAAACGACAGCGCGTCCATTCCCTGGACGTGATGATAATCGTCGGCGCTGTGAAGAAGCGTGTCCGGAGCCGGGCCGGTTCCGAACGTGGTGAATTCGGTTCCGCGATTTTTCTGATCGTAAAATTCGATCCGCGCGTTGTTTTCCACCCGCCAATCGGGAGATTCGTAAGCGACATCCAGTTTCAGAACGTGCGTTTTCTCGTCGAGAAATTTTGTGGACGGAATGATGTTTTTGCCGGAAGCGCTTTCGCCCCAGTCCAAAGTCGCTTCGTCGCCGTTTCGGAAACGATATTCATAACCGAGAATTATTTTCGGCCAGTGCGGAAGCGTCAGTCCGAAATCAATCCACGCGCGGCCATTGTCCAGATGCAAATCGCGATTCAAACTGAACGACGATGGAACCACGGCGCGGTCGAATCCGCCGGTGTCGTCGTAGTATTTGCGCCATTGCTCGAAGCCGCCGCGAATAAATCCAATGTCGGATCGGGTCAACGCGAGCTTCAGTTGAAAATCCTGATCGGGAAAAAGAAAATGGCCGTCCGCGGAAAAATTTTCATTTTCCGACAATCGTTCCCGAAGCGAGAAGTTTTCAACTCCGCCGCCGGCGCCTTCTTTGATGCCTTCAATTTCGCGGAATTTCCGTTTGTCGCCGGAAACGTGAATCCAGCGAAACGTCTGCGATGTGGAAAAAGAAAACGCGGGCGTCGCGTTGGTCGCGCTCCAGTTCGCGCCCTGATCAATCCAAGCGCGCATCAGGCTGATTTGTCGCGGCGTGAGCGGATCGCCTTTTCCCGGCGGCGGCATTTCCATGTCTTCGACCAATCGCGCGACGTATTGAATCAACATGCTGTGCGCGCTGTCGCCGGGAACAATGTCGTTGTCATTTTCGTCGCCGCCTTTGAGAGCGGACGCGCGATTATCCAAACGAAAAGAACTTTTTGGCCGGTTCGGTCCGTGGCAACGAAGGCACGTTCCCTCGAGAATCGGCCGAATGTCGCGGTCGTAGATTATTTTTTCCGATGCGGGCGGCGGCAATTGATCCGACGCGATTTCATCGCCAAAAACCGGAAACGCAATGCAGGCCAGCGCGAGCGCGGCGAGAATTGCCGGACGGATTTTAAGCGATTGCAATTTCCGCGGGTGAAGCGCGGTGTCGTTTTCAATTTTCAAAATGGATTTTCGCCGGGATTTCAAAACCGGAATCGCGGATCAACGTTCGAACCGTGAATCGCCGAATGGCAACCCGACGTCCAGCAGGTTCCGATTCGGAGAAACGCCGTGTGTGAAACGCTGCCGATGAAAATTTCGCCGGACGTTCCGCGCGTTTGCGCGTGGCAGCGCAGGCAAAGATTCGGATCATTTTGAACAAGCATTTTGCGATTGATCGAGCCGTGCGGATTGTGGCAAACGGTGCAGCCTTCGCGCATCGCTTCGTGCTCGAAGACAAACGGCCGCGTCTGGTCCTGATGACATTGCGCGCAATTTTCGTTCAGCCGCGCCATCGCGAGTCCGCCCGCGTGTTTGAAAATATCGCCGCCGTGCGGGTCGTGGCATTGAACGCAATTCATCGTGCCTTCGATCACGGGATGATGCTGCGGCAGGGTGAAATCGGCGTGAACCTGGACGTGGCATTGAAAACAGGTCGCGGGATTTTTTCCGGGATTGATGATGAATTTTGCGTTGCCGGTTTCGGCGTGCCGGCTGCCGGGACCGTGACAGGATTCGCAGCCGATATTCAGGGCGCGGACGTTTTGCTCGTGAGTTTCTGATCGAAGAGAATTTTGGTTTTTATCGAGATTCGCAGGCAAAACTTTCGTGTCAGTGACATCCCTGAAATGAAATCGCGCGTGCGGGCTGGCGGGAAATTTTCGAACAATATCCGCATGGCAATCCGCGCAGACTTTGTTTCCGACATAATGCGCGCCGGGAATGTCGAGCGGAACCATTGCGGTCTTTTTCAGCGACGAGCAAGCGTTCAGGAAAACGGCCACGCCCAGAAACAATGCCACGATTCCCAGCGGTGCCAGGCGCGCGCGGCAAATCGCAAGCGTTCGCGCGCCGAAATTTTTCAATGTCCAGCCAGGCCGAGTTTGCATTTCGAAACGCGACGGATTTTTACCGATTTTTTCCACGAAACGCCGCGGCAGAACGCGATTTTAATGCGGCGAAAATGGCCGTTTGCTTTTCGCCTTCGCGTTTCCGGCGAGGTCACGCGGCGAAATGCGTCGAGACGCGGACGGAATTCCAATGTCTGGCGGCAATCCATATTCCGTGAGAGGCGCGGCGCGAACGTTTGTTCCGTTCGACTGAACGCCTGCCTGAAAATTTTGTAACCAGAATCTGATTTTAATTGTCTTATTGCCCGAAACGAGAATTAAATATCGCAGATTAAAATTCTATGAACGCAACCACCGTCCTGATGTTGACAGGAGTTTTGACCGCCACCACCGCCTTCGCGGCGATTGATACCAGCAAACTGCCGCCGCCTTCCGACAAACAGGGCGTAACTTACGAAAAAGACATTCTTCCGATTTTCAAAGCGTCGTGCATTCGATGTCACGGCGAGGAAAAACCGAAAGGCCATTTGAACCTCACCACGCTCGAAGGCGTTTTGAAAGGCGGCAAGGACGGAAAAGTGGTGATTCCCGGCAACAGCGCCAAGAGCGATCTGGTGGTTGCCATTTCGCGGCTGGATCCGGAATTTACGATGCCGCCCAAGCCCCGTGCGCGTCGCGGAGCGCCGGGAAATCGCGGGGGAAATCAGGCGGAAAATCATGAGGGTGGAATGACGAACCAACCGCCCGCCGGCGGACCGCCGCGCAGAATGCAAGGGCCGCCGCCCAAACCGCTCACGCCGGAACAGGTCGGGCTGGTGCGCGCGTGGATTGACCAGGGCGCGAAATAAGCGGATTCGAGAATTTCGAAATCTGAAGGTCGAAATCCGAACCAAATCCAAGATTGGATTTGGTTTGAGAATGGTTTCTGATGAAACCGCGTTTTCGATCTTCGGATTTTTTTCTAATAAGCTCATAACCGAACAGTTCAGTTAAAACCACCGATGGACACGGATGAACACGGATAAAAAAGCAGAATTGAAGTTGAGAAACGTATTCACAAAACGACAAGTCGCTTCGGCAATCTGAAAATATCATTCACTTGTTCTTCATCCGTGTGAATCCGTGTTCATCCGTGGTTAAAATTTCGTTCGCGTATTTAACGGTGAGTTTCATTGCGCCGTCCGCAGTTTGGACTTTGAACTTTTCCCGTGCGCCTTTATAACCAGCGGGTGTCCGTTTTGTTTCAAAATCCGATCAATGCCGCCACGCGTTATTGCGCTGTGTTCGGTCATCCCGTCCGGCATTCGGCGTCGCCCGCGATGCAAAATGCCGGAATCGCCCAGTTAAATCTGAATTGGCGCTATCTGGCGCTCGATGTTCGTCCGGAAGAATTGCGCGCCGCGCTGCTCGGCGCGAAAGCCATGCAACTCGTCGGCCTGAATCTCACC
>DASSNZ010000097.1:0-4308 GCA_035701135.1 Verrucomicrobiia bacterium | reverse complement strand
CGAGAACTTTTTCCTTGATGCCGCCCACACGCAACACGCGGCCGCGCAGGCTGATTTCGCCGGTCATCGCAACATCCGAACGCACGCGATGCCGCGTGAGCAGCGACGCCAGCGCAACAAGCAACGTCACGCCCGCGCTCGGACCGTCCTTCGGCGTCGCGCCCGCTGGAACGTGAATGTGAATGTCGAATTGATTGTAATCCGACATGTCAATGCCGAGCGATTTCGCCTGGCTGCGCAAATAACTCAAAGCCGTTTGCGCGCTTTCCTTCATCACGTCGCCAAGCGAACCGGTGAGAATCAAATTGCCTTTCCCCGGCATTCGCGTCGCTTCGATGAACATAACTTCGCCGCCAACGGGCGTCCAGGCCATGCCGGTTGCGATGCCGATTTCCTTGATGGTTTCGGCGGTTTCGGAAACGAATTTTGCCGGGCCGAGATAATCGTTCAGCAAATCCGGTTTCAAAATCAGCGGCCTGGGAACGTGGCCGTTGCTGACAATTCGCCGCGTGGCTTTGCGGGTAAGCGCGGCGATTTCGCGTTCGAGCTGTCGCACGCCGGCTTCGCGCGTGTAATCGTGAATCACGTGGCGGATCGTTGTGTCGGGAATTTTCACCTCGTTTTTCGCCAGGCCATGTTCCTCCAACTGGCGCGGCACGAGATATTGTTTTGCGATCTGCAATTTTTCCGATTCCGTGTAGCTGGGCAATTCGATGACTTCGAGCCGGTCGCGCAACGCGGGGTGAACCGGATCAAGCCAGTTCGCCGTGGTGATAAAAAGCACGCGCGAAAGGTCAAATGGAATATCGAGATAATAATCGGTGAACGTGCTGTTCTGCGCGGGATCCAGAACTTCCAGAAGCGCCGCAGCGGGATCGCCGCGAAAATCCGCGCCGACCTTGTCCAGTTCGTCGAGGAGGATCACGGGATTGCGGCTTTCAACGCGGCGAAGCGTTTGAATGATTCGTCCCGGCAACGCGCCGACGTACGTGCGGCGATGCCCGCGAATTTCCGCTTCGTCGCGCATTCCACCGAGGGCGATGCGCGCAAATTTTCTGCCTAACGCTTCGGCGACGCTTCGGCCAAGCGAGGTCTTTCCAACGCCGGGCGGGCCGACGAGGCAAAGAATCGGGCCTTTGATTTGTTTGCGGCGTTTGATGACGGCAAGAAATTCCAGCAGCCGATCTTTGACTTTGGTGAGGCCGAAATGCTGTTCGTTGAGAATCCGCTCGGCTTCCTTCAAGTCAATTTTGTCTTCGGTTTCTTTTTCCCACGGCAGATTGAGAATCCAGTCCAGATAATGCCGGGTGACGGAATATTCGGCGGCGGCGGGCGGAATTTGCTGGAGCCGTTCCAATTCCTGCGTCGCGACTTTTTTCGCTTCCACGGGCATCGGCGTTTGCTCGATTTTGTCCTCGAGCATTTTGATTTCGCCGGCATTGACATCTGTTTCGCCCAGTTCGCGTTGAATCGCGCGCAATTGTTCGCGCAGGAAAAAATCGCGCTGCGTTTTGGAAATGGACGTGGCGACTTCGGTCTGGATTTTTGAACTCAGCGTCAGCACTTCATGCTCCCGATTGAGCATCGGCAGCAAAAAGGTGAGGCGCTCCTTGACCGAAGTGGTTTCCAATAATTTCTGCCGTTCTTCGAGCGTGAGATTCAAATTCACCGCGATCAGATCGGTGAAATGTCCCGGATCTTCCGTGTTCAACGCCGCGATTTTCACCTGCTCGGACAACGCGGGCGAAAGCTTGATGATTTCCTGAAATTGCCCCTGCGCGTTCCGCATCATCGCGGTCAATTCCACGGAATCCTCCGCGAGATCTTTCATCAGCTCGAACTTCGCCGCGAGATACGGCGCGGGCTGTGAATATTCCTTGATGCGAATCCGCCAGAGTCCTTCTACAAGAACGCGAACGGTGTTGTCGGGAAATTTCAGCATCTTGAGCAGCCGCGCGGCGCAGCCGATGTCGTGCATTTCCTCGGGCGTGGGATTTTCCGCTTCCGGCCTGCGTTGCAGCGCGACGCCTAACAAGCGATCTCCCGCGACCACGTCGTCAATGAGTTTGATGCTTTGCGGTGTTTCCACCAGCAGCGGCGCGACCATGCCCGGAAAAATGACAATATCCGAAAGCCCAAGGATCGGGAGAACGTCCGGCAGGGAATTGGCGGAAACACGCGCGGGCGCCTCGGGATTTCCGGCAGCGCCTAAAATGCTGATAAATTCAGTGTCGGGCGAAGTCATCGTCGCATCATTTTCAAATTAGATGCCGCAGCCCGGAAAAAGGTTCAGAAGAAGTTAATTCCCTTCGGCAATCGGCACCTTGGTGCTTTTCATTTGCGATTGGGCGAGCGGCACGTCAATTCGCAAAAACCCGTTCAAATAAGCCGCTTTGGCCTGGCTCAGATCATATTTTGCGGGCAGTTCAAGAACGCTTTCAAACGGCCCGTAGTTGATTTCCATCACCAGAAAACTGCACTTCGGCGCCCGGCAGCCGTCCGGACGGTTTCCGTTGATCCGCAGGCGATTGCCCTCAACGGTGATTTCCAGATTGTCGCTGCGCATTCCCGCCAGTTCGACTTTGATCACGCAACCGTTTTCCGTCGCATAAACATCCGTGTTCGGAACCCAGAAAGCCTTGGCAGAACCTTGTCCCGCGACCGAGCGCGTGACAAAATGCACGGACGAACTCACTTTGCACATAGCCATTCCAGCGAAAAATTATCTCAGGGTTTTCTCACAAGCAAGCGCGGAGCTTATTTCATCTTGACGAATACTTGCGGACGTTCGCCTTTGCGGGCGCGATACACAACCGAATGCTGCGGGACGGCGGTTCCGTTGGCGAAGGCGCATCCGCCGCAATGCGTGTCGCGGTGGAAATCAAATTTGCGGCGGCGAAACTTCCATCTGACCAGCAAAAATGCCGTGAGGGCGACAATCGCCAATGAAACAAACTGCTGCCAATCCATGCTCGCAAGATAATCCCAATCGCGTTCGGCGCAACAAATGATTTGTGAAACTGCAAAAGTGCCGTGGCATTTTCAGAGTTTCAATGAAAACGCATTACTGAGCAGCCTTATTTTATTCACTCCTGACATGGAGCCATAATAAAGAACTTGTCATTTTATGCGAGAGGCGTAAAAAAGCGGCAGTTCTTTTGCATAGCCGGAAATTAAATTCAATTCCGGCGGAGTCTTTGCGTTGCGAGGACTCGAATCTCTCTCGAAAATCACGACCAATAATTTTCACGACAGTTGCCTCGACGCGCGCAAGTCGCGTCCTGGCGTGCTTGTCGTGAAGGGCTCGCTTGGTCGTGATCCCTGAGAGAGAGTGCGCTGGGGCGCATTCTCGTTCAAAGATTCGGAAGGAGGTTCGTGCAAATTGGCCGGATAATCCTGAAGAAACCCAGATCAACAACTTATGCAAAAGTTAAAATCACTCACCGATGTGCTGCCGATATCTTGTCGGCGGAAATGGACTCACTTCACAATTTTACTATTTCTGACATTCGGATTAAGATTGCAATCAGAAGCGCAGATTCAAACCTTTTCCACAAGTTCCAGTTCGTCGCTCCAGTTGGTTTCTTCTCCGCCGCTGTTCGGAACGTTCTATCTGGCAAGTCAGTTGGATGAAAATGGCAATCCGATTTCTCCGCCCTTTCCGATGGATATTTACGGCGGAGCCGAGCTATGGCGACGGCGGCTCGATGTTCGCGGGCCGCCCTTTCCGATGGATATTTACGGCGGAGCCGAGCCGGTTGCCGTCATTGATGCCAGCCAGTCTCTTTATCTGATTTTGGATACGCCCCAAACCTACGCCGCGCGGCAGCAGCAATTTCAAGTTCAATTCCAATCGCAGATGATGCTGGATGACGAGGACGGCCCGCCCGCGCCTCCGGGCGGCGGTGGCACGAATGTGTGGCAAGCCCCTGAATTCATTCCTCAGGTTTACACCACGAACGATCTCTGGATGGAAATGGTTTCAAAGACCAATGACATCGGAAATTTCGTGATTCATCCGCCGTGGAATGAGGAAGATGGCGTTTATGATTTGTTTATGACAACGAATCTGACCGCGAATGTGCCGGGATTGAACTGGACGAATTGGGTTTGGCTGTTGCGGACGGAACCGGGGCAGACCAATGTGGCTTACAGTCCATTGGCCGATGACATTTTGCTTTTTCCTTCTTGCCAGAACAAATGATTCGGACGGCGATTTTTTAAGCGATGCCTTTGAGCAACTTTCTTCGCACTCCAATCCTCAAAACAGTGATCAAAACACAAACGGAATTCCTGATGGCTGGGAAT
>DASSNZ010000096.1:0-3510 GCA_035701135.1 Verrucomicrobiia bacterium | reverse complement strand
GCCGATCACGATCTGGTCCTGATCGTTCACCACCGGCTTCTTCACAATCGCGCCGATGGCGAGAATGAGCGCCTGCGGCGGATTGATAACGGCAAAGAAATTATCAATGCCGTAGCTGCCGAGGTTTGAAACCGTGAGCGTGCCCCCCTGATATTCCTCGGGTTTCAATTTCTTCGTGCGCGCGCGTGTCGCGAGATCTTTCACGGCTTCGCTGATCTGGCGCAGTGATTTTTTCTGAGCTTCGCGAACAACGGGCGTGACCAGGCCATCGTCCACCGCGACGGCAACAGACAAATGCACGTCGGGATATTCAATGATGGAATCGCCGGCGAAGGACGCATTGACGCGCGGCACTTTCACCGCTGCGGCAACGACGGCTTTCAACACAAGATCGTTGATCGTAAATTTGCCCGCGCCCGCTTTTTCAAGGTATTCGTTCGTCTGCGCGCGGAATTTCAGCAGTTCGCCCGCATCCACTTCAATGTTGAGATAGAAATGCGGAATCTGCGTTTTGCTCGCGAGCAGGCGTTCAGCAATGATTTTGCGCATTCCCGACAGCGGAATGCGTTTTGCATTTTCCGGAACAGGAACCGGAATCGCCTGAGCCGCCGGAACTGCGGGACCCGACGCTTTGGCGGAAACGGATTCCAGATCCTTGGCCACAATGCGTCCACCCGGACCGGTGCCTTGAATGGTGGAAAGATCAACGCTCCTGGCCGCGGCAATTTTTTTCGCCAGCGGAGAAGCTTTGATGCGTCCGCCGGAAGCTGCTGCAGCGCCACCGGATTGCGGTTTCGGCTGCGGTTTCGGCGCGACTTCCTGGCCGTGTTCGCCTGCGTCCGCCATGCTGCGATTGTCCGTTTTGGATTCCTCCGCCTTCGATCCTTCCGCTTTGCCTTTCGGAGCTTCGTCTTTTTTCTTCGGAGCAGATTCACCCGCGCCAAGCAGCAGGGCCAGCTTGTCGCCGATCTGGGCTTTGGCGCCTTCCTTGACGTAGATTTCCTTCAGCGTTCCGTCGTCGAACGCTTCCAGCTCCATCACTGCCTTGTCGGTTTCGATTTCAGCCAGCACATCGCCGACGCTTACGGAGTCGCCAACCGCTTTGCGCCACTTGACCACGGTTCCTTCGGTCATCGTGTCGCTCAGTTTGGGCATTTCAATGTAGGACATAGTTCAGCAAAAAAATTGGATTCAGCGAATGCTCAGGACTTTTTCCACCACGCGCTCGGGGGTTGGCAATTGCAATTTTTCCAGCGGCGGACTGTAGATCGCCGGGGCATCAATTGAACAGACGCGCATCACGGGCGCGTCCAGATCGTCGAAAGCCTTTTCCTGAATCATCGAGGAAATCTGCGCGCTGACGGCGCAAAACGGTTTGTTTTCATCCACCAAAACAGCACGATGCGTTTTGCGGACGGATTTCAAAATCGCTTCTTCATCGAGCGGACGAATGGAGCGAAGGTCCACCACTTCCGCATTGATGCCGTGTTCGCTGGCCAGCGTTTCCGCAGCTTTCAAAGCCGTCAAAACCGCGCGGCCATGAGCGATCAGGGAAATGTCTGTGCCTTCGCGTTTCACGTCAGCAACGCCGAGCGGAATCACGTATTCATCTTCCGGCACTTCCCAGGTTTCGCCGTAAAGCAAAGTGTTTTCCATGACGAACACCGGATCGTTGTCGCGAATCGCGGCTTTCATCAAACCTTTCGCGTCGTAAGCCGTCGCCGGGCAAACCACTTTCACGCCTGGATTGTTCGCGAGAATGCTTTCCGGCGTGTGCGAATGCGTGGCGCCGACATTGGTCCCGCCATTGGCCGGACCGCGAATTACGATCGGGCAATTGATCAATCCGCCCGACATGTAACGCACGCAGCCGGCGTTGTTCACGATCTGATCGTAAGCGACGTAAGCAAAGCTCCAGAACATCAGTTCCATCACGGGACGAATTCCCAGCATCGAAGCGCCGATGCCCATGCCGATGAAACCGGCTTCGCTGATCGGGGTGTCCACGACACGTTTGTCGCCGAAGCGTTCCCAGAGACCTTCAGTCACTTTGTAGGCGCCGTTGTATTGCGCCACTTCCTCGCCAATGATGACGACATTTTCATCGCGGGTCAGTTCCTCCGCGAGGGCGTCGTTCAAGGCTTTGCGATAAGTAATTTTCGGCATAAGAAATGGAAGAGAAGATCAGTCGTTGAAGAAATGTTTTCCGGTGCGGCCGGCGGGGGTCTGGCGATCCACTTCGAAGTAAACATCCGATTGAATATCGGCGGGATTCGGCAGCGGACTCGCTTCGGCGAATTCAACGGCCGCCGCGACCTCTGCTTTCGCTTCGGCGTCCAGAGCGGCGATCTGTTCTTCGTTAATAATGCCTTCCTTGATCAATTGCTTTTGCCAGAGCTGCAGGGGGTCGTGAAAATTCTTGTAATTCTCAATTTCCTTCGGGTCACGATATTTCTTTGCGTTCGCGTCGGCGACGGAATGGCCATAATAGCGATACGTCTCAATTTCCAGAACCGTCGGGCGCGAATCCTTGTGCGCGCGTTGCATGGCTTTCCAGGTTTTCGCGCGGACTTCGTAAATATTTTCGCCGTTAATGCGATCCCATTCGATATTGTAAGCTTCAGCGCGCGCGGCGAGACAGTTTCTGAACGCGGAAGAACGTTCCAGGCTGGTTCCCATCGAATACTGGTTGTTTTCGATGATGTAAATCACGGGCAGATTCCACAGCGAAGCGAGGTTCAGCGATTCATGATAAACACCCTGATTGACCGCGCCGTCGCCGAGAAAACACAGCGAGCAACCTTTCCGTCCTTTGTATTTCAGCGCGAAAGCCAGGCCGAGCCCCAGCGGCGTCTGGCCCGCGACAATTCCGTGGCCGCCCCAATAATTTTTGTCCGGCGCGAAAAAATGCATCGAACCGCCCTTCCCTTTTGAACAACCGGTCGCCTTGCCGAACAATTCCGCCATGCACTCGTTCATCGTCATGCCGACCGCAAGCGCGTGTCCGTGGTCGCGATACGCCGTAATGATATGGTCGTTTTCGCCGCAGAGAGAAATTGTGCCAACCGCCACGGATTCCTGTCCGATATAAAGATGCAGGAAGCCGCCCATCGAACCGGCCTGATAATATTTGAGCGCCGCCTGCTCGAAACGGCGGATCCGGATCATCTCGCGCAAAAAATTGATTTTAGCGTCCGGCGTCAACTTGCGGTTGATTTCGGCATCGGCAAAAATTTCAGCTTCGACAACAGTTTCCATATCCAACGTTAAACTAAACCGCATTTCAGGAACCAGCCAACCAATATTGCAAGCGCGCAGCTTTACACGTCCCGGAAAAAAGCGCAATAACACCCGCAAGCCAAAAGAAAATTTTTTGAATCGCGAAATTCACGCCGACCACAACAAAGCGCGAGCAATTTTCACCGCGCATCTCAGAGCATTCCGAAAAACGGAAAATTCGCTGACCCGCCGCGCGGGCAATCAATCCATCAAGGATTCCAGCGGACGATC
>DASSNZ010000095.1:0-2377 GCA_035701135.1 Verrucomicrobiia bacterium | reverse complement strand
TAATAAATTCCAAAATACTCGCGCGTCGGATGCGTGAAATATTTTTGCAACTCGAACGTTTTTTCGGGAAACACGGGCACGAAATTTTCCCGCACCGACGGTTCTTTCAGCCACGCGGCGATTTTTTCAATCACACCCAGTTGCAGCGGGCGAAGCGTCACCTGCCTGACAATCAGTTCCTTGCGGGCAGCCCAGTGATTTTCAACGGTATTCAACGTGAACAGGCGGTTGTAAAATTCCATTTCGCCGTCGGGCTGTGGATGTCGCGACATCAGATTATCGAGCAAATGCGAGGCGACGCGAAGAATCTCCTCTTTCCGAACGCCGTAATTGGTGAGTTCGTTGTAAAACCCGCGCGCGACCAGCCGCAACAATTGATCGCGCTGCCGTTTGCCGGCGATTTTTCTTTCGCTCAATTCACTTGCGGGAATTTCCACTGAAGTGTCCGGGAACATTGCAATTCCACCTTTTCCAAAAACGAGTTATGGCCGCGGAATTTCCAAAAAATTTTCCGCAGAATCCGTTCTTCAAAATCCATTATGCGCCATGCACAATTTAGTGGGATAGTAACTCCCGGAAAACGGGGTAAATACGTTAGTGAAGATTTTTGGTATTCAATCCTTCAGGAAATTTCGAGATTCGGATTTCCTTCGGTTTCGGATTTCAGAATTGAAAACCCTTCCTCATTTCACTGCGGCATAAACCCGATGCACATCGTCGTGATCGTCCAGAGCCGTCAGAAAATCCACAACTTCCTTCCGCGCGCTTTCGCTCAAATCGGGAAAACTTTTCGCGAGATAACGAATTTCCGCGGCGGTCACGTTCCAGCCCGCGGCCTTCAATGCTTTTGACACGGCGTCCAGATCCTTGATCTCCGTCAGGAACCGCGCGCCTTTTTGTCCGTCGTGAACTTCGTCGGCTTCGAGCGGTTCAATTTCCTGCGCGCCGGCTTCGATGGCGTCCGCTTCTGCGTCGCGATTGGCGTCCGGATGCGTGGCCTCGACAACGCCCAGATGATTGAAGAAAAATCCGACGCTGCCGGGCTGCCCGAGCGACCCGGCTTTAAAAAGATTTCGAATTTCCGGCGCGGTGCGATTTCTGTTATCCGTTAGGCACTCTACAACCACCGGGATTTTGTGCGGCGCGAAACCTTCGTAAGTGACCAATTCGTATTCAACTTTTTCGTCGTCAATACCCGCGCCTTTTTTAATCGCGCGTTCGATCGTGTCGCGATACACGGAAGCTTTTTTCGCTTTCTCAACGGCGGCGGCGAGACGCGGATTCAGATCGGGATCGGCTCCGCCGAGTTTGGCCGCGACCATGATTTCGCGGACCAGTTTGACGGTGACCTGGCCTTTCTTCTGCGCGTTGGCCTCGCGGCCCGCTTGTTTCCATTGTGCGCCCATAGTGGCAATACTTTGGAAAACGCGGCCGGGGGATTCAATTCAAATCCGCCTGATGTTTTAAAACGATGAACTTGATCTGGAAAATGATTTCAACGATACACCTCGCGCCGGTGACGAACGCGGTTGATCCGCACAATCCGAATCTGATCGGCGATTTCATAAATGACGCGATAATCGCCTACGCGAATGCGCCAATCGTATTTACTGCCAGTCAATTTGCGGCAACCCGGCGGGCGTGGATTTACGGCCAATTTCTGAATCGCCGCAACAATTTGATCGTGAATGTCAGACGAGAGGCGTATGAGGTATTTTTCGGCGCCGCGTTCGAGCAAAACGCGGTACATAATTATTTGCCTTTTCGTTCCGCAAGATAATCCGCCAATGGACGATAATGCAGTGGTTTTCGGCGAGCACGCTTGAGCCAGGCCACGTCATCGGCATCTTCCACGCGCTCCAGAAGTTCTTCGTAATCTTTGATGGAAAGGATTACAGAAACAGGTTTGCCTTTGCGCGTGACAATTTCCGGTTCGGGCAATGTCGCTTTCATGTTCGCAACTTACATGCTTCGCGTTTCCGCGTAAAGCGTGGCCGGTGGAACTGGACTCAATTTCTCTTCGTCCGTTTTTCACTAAACCGCTTGCGGCGGCGAAAGCTTTGTTGCTAAACAGCCGCGTGGTTCCATCTGATTTCTCGAAACGCTTTCCGCGCAATCCGTGGAAATGGATTCCCACGCTCTACCTCGCCGAAGGAATGCCGAATGTCGTCGTCGCGGCAATCTCCGTCGTGCTCTACAAGGAACTCGGCGTTTCCAATGCCGAAATCGGGTTCTACACCTCGTGGCTTTATTTGCCGTGGGCTTTGAAACCGCTGTGGAGTCCGATCGTGGATTTGCTCAAAACGCGACGGCTTTGGATCTGGACAATGCAATTGCTGGTCGGCTGCGGATTCGCCGGTGTCGCGCTCACCATTCC
>DASSNZ010000094.1:0-2205 GCA_035701135.1 Verrucomicrobiia bacterium | reverse complement strand
GGAAATTATGATCCTTGTTCAGATAATTTCGCAGCAATTCCAGTTCGTCCGGGAAAGTCGCCGGACCGCCGGGCGACATTCTTCCAGGCATATTCGCAAGATCCACGCGGCCAAGCATCAGTGTGAGCGGAGCGGGAAAAGTGGACTGATCGAATTTGCCATCGCCGGGAATATTTCGGTTGCGCGGATCCACTGCCTGAGTGTCGCGAACGGAATTGTCCGTCCACACGCCATTCATGTCGGCGTAATAACCGTCGCAGGGCCACGCGCCTTCGTGCGCGCCGTAATGTCCGTCTGGCGCGATGTCGCCGGCGTACGGAACGGGAACGTGGCCGAAAAGAAACACAGCTTTCATGTGCGCGGGATCGGCGATGTATTCGGCTTTGATCAGCGATTTGACGTGTTCGACGGAATCGTTTCGCGCCACGTCAATTCGCGTGACCATCCAGCCGTCGCCCACCAGATCCTGCTGTAATCGCGCCAGTTCATTCGTCAATTCGTCCGCGTAAGTGTTGTCCACGACGAGCAAAAGCCGGCCGCGATTTTCCGTAAGCGGGACGTTGATGCCGGCGAAAATGTAGCCGTAGCCGACGTAAGCCGAAGTGCGTTTGACGACTTGATATTCGTAAGATGTTCCGACCGTGACATCGGCATCCGTGTAAGTTGTCGCCGACCCCGGCAGCGCCGCCGCGAAGCTCCAGACATCCGTGCCGGGAATGCGGCGGGAAACCGTGTAACTCGCCGGAACCATCGAAGTGTCCTGAATCCAATGCAAAGTAATTCGGGCGGGCGATTCCTGGACGGTCGCGCTGACCTGAACGGAATAATCCACGGTGTTTTCAGGCTGGCCCGCGAAAGAGGCCGCGAGCGATACGAATAAAATATTTGTGATGACGCTAATCTTTTTCCACACAGCGCCGTCAGTCTGGCGTCGAAACGAAACGCCAGAAATCGGCGCGCGGCTGAATGCGATGTCAGCGTGAGGAAAACGTTTTTGTCAGTGTTTTGCTGACGCGCCCCGCCGGAAAAATGAAAAGAAATCCGGAGCGATTGAACGGAGGCTGTTATCGAATTGCACTTCGCGATTTCGTCAGAGGTAGAGGTAATTACACAGGCGCCTCGCCTGCGAGTTTCCGTGGTGAGTTGTTGGAACCCGCGGGCAAAATGCCCGCGCCACTTTACTTTAGCCTACGCTTTGGCCAGCAACTGGCGCAGCACGAATTGCAGAATGCCGCCGTGCTGGTAGTAATCAATTTCAATCGGCGTATCAATGCGGCAGCGCACCGGAACGGTTTCCGATTGGCCGTTTGCGCGGCTGACGCGAAGCGTCAAATCCTGTTGAGGTTTCAGGTTCGCGCCAAGGCCGGTAATATCGAACGTTTCGGTGCCGTCGAGTTTAAGCGTTTGCGCGGTTGTGCCTTCCTTGAATTGAAGCGGCAGCACGCCCATTCCAACGAGGTTGGAACGATGAATTCGCTCGAAGCTTTGCGCGATTACGGCTTTCACGCCGAGCAACGCGGTTCCTTTCGCCGCCCAATCGCGCGAACTGCCGGTGCCGTATTCCTGTCCCGCAAAAATAACCAGCGGCGTCCGATGTTCCGCGTATTTCACCGCCGCGTCGTAAATGCTCATCTGTTCGCCGGACGGCTGGTATTTCGTGACGCCGCCTTCGGTTCCGGGCGCCATCAGGTTTTTGATGCGAACGTTCGCAAAAGTTCCGCGCGTCATGACGCGATCGTTTCCGCGTCGCGAACCGTAGCTGTTGAATTCCCCGGCCTCGACTCCGTGTTCGAGCAGATATTTTCCGGCCGGCGCGGATTTTTTGATGCTGCCCGCCGGTGAAATGTGATCGGTCGTCACGCTGTCGCCAAAAATACCCAGCGCGCGCGCGCCCTTGATTTCCCGAACCGGTTCCGGTTTCAAACCGAAATTCGCGAAGAACGGCGGGTCTTGAATGTAAGTGCTTTTTTCGTCCCACGCGTAAACATCCCCGGTCGTGGTCGGAATTTCGTTCCACTTGGGATTTTGCCCGGCGAAATCGCGATACAATTTTTGAAACACCTCGGGTTTCAACGCGCTTTGCATGTTGTCGCGAATTTCCTGAAGCGTCGGCCAGATGTCTTTGAGAAACACATCCGCGCCGTTTTTATCTTTTCCAAGCGGCTCGGTGGTCATGTCAATATTTGCGCGGCCGGCCAGCGCGAA